>CAMLEM010000023.1 GCA_946479005.1 uncultured Chitinophagaceae bacterium
ATAACGATTATTGAAGTGATCCCAAATTGGTTTCTTCATTATTCGTAATTCGTTATTCATTATCAAATCGATCTTCTCTTCTTATATCGCGCGATCACGTCCACCACGGCCTGGTTCTGGAGAATGGAGGGATTCAGTTCGATGAATTTTTTCAGGAGACGCGGAGTTGTTTCCATTGCTTTTTCGATCTGCAATATCCCCTCTTTTCCATCGCCCCGGGCGAAAAGGATGGCTGCTTTGTAAAAGCGGAAAAGCGCATTCCCATTGAAAAGTTCCAGGGCGATCTCGTTCTGCTCAAGTGCCTCGTCAAGCATACCTGCCCTGAACAGGCAGCGAACAAGAGCCTCCCAGCCTCCGCGGTTGCGGGGCCGCACATTCACTACGCTGGCCAGGTATTGCAGCGCTTCCTTATGCAGTTCCATTTGCATCTTGCATTCCCCGGCCAGAAGGAGGTACTCGTACTGGTCTCGTTGCAGCTTCAAAGCATTGTCGAGCTGCCGGATGGCACCGGTCCAGTTCTGTTCATTGTAATAGGTGCAGGCGATCTTGTAGATCAGCCTTCCATCCTCCTGGCGCAAATGAGAGGCCTTGCGATAATAAAAACGCGCGTGCGCGTAATTCTTTTGCTTGTCGTAACAATGCCCGATGGCCTCGTAGATCACATCTTCCGGCTTGGCCAGCTCCATCACTTTTTCGAGCGCTTCGATGGCTTCCTTGTATTTGCGGAGCCGGATATAGGCGTCGCCCATATTCCGGTAGGCGTAATCGAATTTTTCATCAATGGTGATGGCATACTGGTAGGCATCAATGGCTTTTTCATACAGCTTCAGCCCCTGGTATGCCGCGGCAAGGTTGAACCAGGCCAGCTCGCAGTATGGATACTCATTGATGATCTTTTCGTGAAGCTTGATGCTTTCCTCGTTTCTCCCGGTGAAATCCGTCCAAAAACAGATCTTGTATAAGGCCTCCTCGTTGATGGGGTCGTCCTCAAGGATCGTTTTCAGGCAGTCGAACACTTTTTCAAAATCTTCATAATCGTCGTACACATCCGCCAGTTCAAAAAGCAACTCCACTTTCTCTTCGCCTTCAAACAGCAAAAGGGCTTCCTCGAGAAGCCTGACCGCTTTCTCCTGCTGATCCAGGGCCAGGTAGGCATCTGTCTTCAGAATGTAAAGGTTGATATCACCCGCGTCGAGGAGGCTGGCCTGCTCGAGTATGTCGAGGGCATCCTGGTAACGGCGGTTGGCCAGCAGTATGTCGGCCTTTTTTATCAGTAAAAGGGATGAAAAAGGATATCGTTCCTGTCCGAGCTCCGCGGCCTCCAAGGCCCGCGTAAGATCCTCTTTCTCCTGGTAATGCTCAATGATCTTTTCAAATGCGTCTTCTTCAATAAAAGAATGGTGGCGGCCCGACCTCAGGTTCTCATACTGTTCAAGTAATTCACGTAAACTGTCGCTGTCTTCCCGATCCCGGTATGGATTTTCTTTCATTTCAAAAAGGATTGGTGAACTAAACTTGTTAAAGAACTGGCGGACGGCAAAATCCCTTTGCCCCCCGGAATTATCTGCTAATTCAACAATTTAGCCCGGTTTTTCAAGGATTTAGGTCATAATTTTCCCCATATGTGAAAAATCCGGGGAATAATTCTTCCAATTGGACGTAACAAAATGCCATTTGAGACGTTAATAAAGTACTAAAGTTCTGGATGAACGGTAATCTCGTTAATTAACTTTATCTTTATTTTTGTAATCGAATGAACCAGCCCAAACTGACAATGAAGAGGATCATTGCCCGCAAACTCGCGGTGATCGTCCTGATGTTGGCTACAACAGCAGGCGCATTCGCGACCCTGGGCGAGGGTTACAGGTCTGAAGGCCCTAAGAACAAAAATTCTTACCTGGTCAGCACTCCGGTTACCAATCACGGTTCATTTTCCCTCCGTTCTGGCTACAATTACCGCGGAAGCCGGATATTCAGCAATAACAGCGTGAAGACCCAGATCCGCCTGAACACTACAGTTACTGTACAAAAAGGAAATACCACTTACATCATTCCCCTGAAGAAAAAACCTGTGCTGGATAAAGTGAAGATCCAGTTCGGTAACCAGCAATTGCGCAGGAATTAATTAGCTCCCTTACTCTCTTCGTAGGTCATCACCCGGTAGCCCGTTTTCGGAAGATCGAATTTTGCTTGTGGCACGGGATTGAAATGGATGCTTGAGACCGTGTAGGTCACTTTCATCGTGCCCATAGTAGCTTCGTACTGCATCGCCAGGCCGGGCAGGTTGCGGTTGATATATTGAAAATCCTTATTGACCGGCAGCAGCTCTTTCGTAAAATAAACGTTGAATTCGGTGCCATCGGACATTTTACCGATCGCTTTCAGGCAGGTATAGCCAGCGATCACTTTTGTTTCACTCGTATAGGTAAAACTAACATCGGCATATTTGATATTGGATTCTTTCCAGTCCGACGGGGTCAGGCGGATCATATATTTCTGCTCCCCGTAATCCTTAAGAATGGTCACATTGCCCGTCTTTCCATCAATGACCGTAGCCTGGGTCCCCAGGGAGCTGATCATCTCCGCCCGGCTGGAATTTCCCTTGAGGTAGATCACGCTGGTAGCTCCATCGAGCAGGTCGGCTGCCTGGGGCTTTTCATTGCTTGTATTGATCACGATATCGTAAGTGATCGTTGCTTCGGTCAGCTTCCGTTGCGCGGACGCAGACAAAAGAAAAAATAACCAAAGCACGCTCAGGATAATATGCGGGACATTCTTTTTCATACGCTTACACACTAAAAGACGTACCAAGTTACCGAATAGTTCGATGTGGGTGGCTCAAAGCGATATATTGGCCTGGAAGCCAATGTATCCCCGGGGGATCACCTGCCCTTTTTAGCTTTTTGTTGCATCTCCTTCAGCTTTTTCTGCTGCTCCTGCATCTGGTCGATCCTTTCCTGCCATTTGGATTTCACCTTGGGCTTTTTCCGGTTCTCTTCGATCTTCGCCATTATCTTGTCGTGATCGATGATATAGTGCTGGATCACGAACTGCAATCCCAGGGTGACCACGTTCGACACCGTATAATACCAGGTAAGCGCCGCAGGAAGCTTGTTAAAGAAGAAAAGGAGGAAGACCGGGAATATATACGGCATATATTTCAGCACGGGGTTCGACTGGTCCGGTGTCATACTGATGCTGTACCAGGAGATCAGGAAACTGGTTAAACAAGCCGTGAGATTGAAAAGACTTAAATGGCTTCCCAACAGGGGAATGTTGAAGCCAAAACGAATGGGCGCATCATAGGCCGCCAGGTCGTTCGACCATAGAAAATCAGCTCCACGCAGGGCAATATCCGAGTTGAAGAGACTGAACAGCGCAAAGAAGATGGGGATCTGCAGGAGGGCGGGTAAACATCCACCCAATGGGTTCACCCCGGCCTCGCGGAAGAGTTTCATCTGGTCCATACTCATCGCCTGCCTGTCGTCTCCGTGCTTTTCCTTCAGCTTGGCGATCTCGGGCCGGAGCGCCTTCATTTTCGCCCCGCTGAGATAACTTTTGTAGAGCAGCGGAGAAGTGATCAGCTTGATCACGATCGTGAGCAAGGCGATCGCCAGGCCCATACTTCCCGCTGAAAGATTTTTCAGCAGATCGAAGATGGGCATAATAAGATACTTGTTGATGGGTCGCACAAAAGCATAGATCCCCTGCCCCAGGTTCACCAGCTTCTCAAATTTCATATCGTACTGCTTGAGTACGTGGTAATCCGAAGGCCCGTAATAGAAAGAAAGGGGCACCACGGAATTGTTCCCCGCAGGAACCTGGATGCGCATTGAGGCCGTTGACTGCACCACTTTCCCAGCTGTGTCTGAAGGCACCGTCCATTCCATCCTTCCTGCTGAAAAATTATTCTTCGCCACCAGGATGCTGTAAAAAAAGCGTTGTCTTACACCCACCCAGCTCACCGCCTCATCGAATTCCTTACTGCTTTTGCGGCTAATCGTGTGATAATCGAAGCTTCCATCCTCCACATAACCGATCTGCGTATTCTGCTTTTCGTATGAAATATCCGATTCCTGCTGGTGCGCGGCATATTGCCATACCAGGTTCATCGTCCCCTGGGTGAGAAGCTGGTTGGTGCCATTCAGCCGGATATTGAGATCGATCATATAATCGGAAGGCTTCAGGATGTATTCGTGAACGATGGCTGCTCCCGTGGCGGGAGACCGAAGGGAAAACGAGATCGTTTTTGAACCATCGGCAAGGGTTGCCGAATCTACCTGTGGGAAAACCAGGTCATCAATATTGGCAGTAAGATTGGAGCCGGTGTTGATGGTATAGGTAAGCCGGTCGAAATCCGTATTGGCCATTTTCAACAGGCTGCTGTCCTGTCCTTTATAATTCTTCAGCTCTACCTGCTCCACCTGTCCCCCTTTAGAGTTGAAGGTCACCCGGAGTAATTTATTTTCCAGGGTGATGAGCTTTCCTTCCGTGGGCAGGGCTCCCGCTGTATCGGTGAAGATCCCCGTCACTTCCTGTTTGATGACCGAGTCGCTGATCCTGTTCAGGGAATCTTCCAATGGCTTGTTGGCAAGATTGATGGAGTCCCTCACCCTTTGCGCCTCGCGGGCTGTTTCTGCCTTTTTTTTATTATAAGCGGACTGCTCTTTCTGGGTAAAATAGAAATAACCAAAGAAAAGGAGTGCAAGTATCACAAAACCAAGGACAGTATTACGGTCAAACTTCATCTACGTGGCTATTTGGGGAGGCGCAAAGATAGGGAGTGCAAGTTTATCCGACCTCCTGCAGGGCGGCTGGCTTTTTGACATCCGTTCTTTCCGAATACTCTTTGGCGGCTCTGATGAAGTTCACAAAGATGGGTTGTGGATTCTCCACGGTACTTTTCAATTCGGGGTGGTATTGAACGCCTATGAAAAACGGGTGTCCGTTCAGCTCTATGATCTCCACGAGGTCAGTGCCGGGATTCTTCCCGCTGGCGATCATCCCCGCAGCTTCGAAACGGTCGAGGTATTTATTGTTGAACTCCCAGCGATGGCGATGGCGTTCGGTGATCTCCGTGGTTCCATAGATCCTCTCAGCGAGTGTACCGGCCTTGATCTGGCAGGGATAGGATCCGAGTCGCATCGTGCCGCCCTTATCCGTGATCTTCTTCTGTTCTTCCATCAGGTCGATCACAGGTTCCTTCGTCGCCGGGTCCATTTCCGTGGAATGGGCCCCTTCGATATGCAGAACATTCCTGGCAAATTCAATGGCGGCCATCTGCATCCCGAGGCAGATGCCGAAAAATGGTAGCTGTTTCTCCCGGGCGTATTTCACTGCTACGATCTTCCCTTCCACGCCCCGGTGACCGAAACCGGGAGCCACGAGCAATCCGTCCAGGCCGGATAATTTCTCGGCCACATTTTCCGGCGTGATGAATTCACTGTGGATATTCATCACCTGCACCTGGCATTCGTTCATCGCACCGGCGTGTATGAATGATTCGAGGATGGATTTGTAGGCATCCTGCAATTCGATGTATTTACCGATCAGTCCGATGGTGACCTTGCTCTTGGGATATTTCAGCTTATCCAGGAATTCCTTCCATTTGGAAAGTTCGGGCTCCTGAGTGGTGGTGATCTCCAGCTTTTTCATACAGATGACGTCGAGCTTCTCCCGCATCATCAGCAATGGCACTTCATAGATGGTCGGGGCATCTGCGGCTTCGATCACCGCTTCGGGCTTGACGTTACAGAACAAAGCGATCTTCCGGCGGAGATCCGGGGTAAGCTGCTTTTCTGTACGGCAAACGATGATATCGGGATGAACGCCTTCCTGGCTCAGCATCTTGACGCTGTGCTGCGTCGGTTTCGTCTTCAGTTCCTTGGCTGCTTTCAGGTAGGGGATCAGCGTAAGGTGCACCACCACGGTGTCTTCCTCCGGCAGTTCCCATTGCAATTGGCGAACGGCTTCCACGAAAGGCAGGCTTTCGATATCGCCCACCGTGCCGCCGATCTCCGTGATCACGATATCAAAATCAGGGCTCTTGCCCAACTGCAGCATACGCCGTTTGATCTCGTCGGTGATATGAGGTACTACCTGTACCGTCTTTCCGAGGTATGCGCCTTCTCTTTCCTTATTGATCACCGTCTGGTAAATCCTTCCCGTAGTGACATTGTTCGCCTGGGAAGTGAAAATATTCAGGAATCGTTCATAATGGCCAAGATCCAGGTCGGTTTCCGCGCCGTCTTCGGTGACATAACATTCTCCGTGCTCATAGGGGTTCATCGTTCCCGGATCGACATTGATATAAGGGTCGAATTTCTGGATGGTGACGCGCAAACCCCGGGCCTGTAATAGCTTCGCCAGTGAGGCGGCAATGATCCCTTTTCCTAATGAAGAAGTTACTCCCCCGGTTACAAAAATGTACTTAGCCATTGTCTGCTTTATAGTTTTAAACACAAGAATGTCTGAAATCCTTTGAACGGGAAAATCGAGATCCTGAACCCCAAAAATTTTAGAAAATCCCACCCATTGACCAGCGGAGCCTGACTAAAAAGAAATTCCGGGAGGTCAGGCAAAAATAGTTCAATTTTTCGGGGTGCTCAAATGCAGGAAGCCTGAATGTGGAAAAACAAATATTTTTATGAAAACTGTCTTATGCCAAAACTTAACCTGCTTATCATCTCCCTGTTCCTGGTCACCCTGGCCCAGTCTCAGCGAACCCTGATCTGGTGCGGTACCCTGATCGATGGAACCCAGGCGGAACCCCGTAAGAATGCGACCATTATCGTGATCGGAAACAAGATCACAGGCATAGAGGCGGGCTACTCCAAATCTTCGGGAAACGACAGCCTGGTCGATCTTCGTCAACACACCGTGATGCCCGGTTGGATTGATATGCACGTTCACCTGGAACACGAAACCAATCCCCAGAGATACCTCCAGGTTTTTACCCATAACCCCGCCGACATTGCATTTAACGCTGCATCCTTCGCGGAGATCACCTTAATGGCAGGGTTCACCACCGTGAGAGACCTGGGCGGAACAGGAGTGAATGTGGCCCTGAGAAATGCCATCAACCGAAGGATCATCAAAGGACCCCGCGTTTACACCTCCGGGAAATCAATAGCCACTACAGGTGGTCACGCTGACCCCACGAATGGCTATCGCAAAGACCTGATGGGAGATCCCGGTCCGGCAGAAGGCGTGGTGAATGGGGAGTCGGATGCGCGACAGGCCGTAAGGCAGCGTTATAAAGATGGCGCCGACCTGATCAAGATCACAGCCACGGGAGGAGTGTTAAGTGTGGCCAAGAGCGCCAGCAATCCCCAGTTTATGGAAGATGAGATCAGGGCGATCGTGGAAACCGCCAATGATTATGGATTTAAGGTGGCCGTTCACGCGCACGGCGCCGAAGGGATGAAAAGAGCAGTGAGAGCCGGGGTGCATTCCATCGAACACGGAACTTATATGGATGAGGAAACAATTAAACTGATGAAGGAACGGGGAACCTGGTATGTGCCAACATTAACCGCGGGGGCCTCAGTGGCAGACTCTGCGAAGAAACCTGGCTATTATCCCGAACTGGTCACCCCCAAGGCCCTGGAAGTGGGCCCCAGGATACAGGCCACTTTCGCCCGCGCCTATAAAGCCGGTGTGAAGATCGCCTTCGGAACGGATGCGGGGGTATATAAACACGGCCTGAACTGGCTGGAGTTCGGTTATATGATCGAAGCGGGTATGCCCGCGCTCGAAGCCATTCGTGCGGCCACCATTAATGCGGCGGAGCTTCTCGGAGAAAAAGAAAGACTGGGCAGCATCGAGGTTGGCAAACTGGCGGATATCGTCGCCGTCTATGGGGATCCCTTAAAAGAGGTTTCCGCCTTTGGAAAAGTAGCCTTCGTGATGAAAGACGGAGTGATTTACAAAACAGTCAGGTAATTGTGATGTTGCTGGTATTTCAGTCACGCGTCTGGCCGTAGCCCCGTTGCGCCGTGGCGCAGAACATCAATAATACCGGTGCTCCACCAGGAAATTCCTTACATATTCTGTCACTCCTTCTTCCAGGCTGTAGAAATCTTTTTCATACCCCGCCTTCCTCAACTTCGTCATATCCGCTTCGGTAAAATACTGGTAGGTTTCCCGGATGTCTTCCGGCATATCTATATACTGGATATCCGGTTTTAATTCCAACGCATTGAAAACCGCAAGCACGAGGTCGTTGAAGGTCCTGGCTTTTCCCGTGCCCGCGTTATAAAGTCCCGATCGCACCCTGTTGTCCATAAACCAATGGCAAATGGATGCGATGTCCTTCACGTAGATGAAATCGCGAAGCTGCTCCCCGTCGCGAAAATCTTTTTTGTGAGAACGGAACAATCTCACCGATCCGCCAGACCGTATCTGGTTAAAAGAATGAAAGATCACGCTGGCCATTCTTTCCTTGTGGTATTCATTCGGCCCATAAACATTGAAGAATTTCAAACCATACCAGGAAGGCGGGCTGACCAGCTGCTTTAGCGCCCATTTGTCAAATTCATTCTTTGAAAGGCCGTAGGGGTTGAGGGGCTTCAGCTGGTCAACCAGGATATGATCATCGAGATAACCCTTCTCTCCCGCCCCATAAGTGGCTGCGGAAGAGGCATACACGAGGGGTACCCGGTTCACGGAACAATATTCCCAGATCCTTTTTGAATACTCGAGGTTGAGTTCCTGGTGCACGGCATAATTGAATTCCGTAGTATCCGTTCTCGCTCCCAGGTGATAAACAAAATCGAAGGCCTGGTCTTTCAGCCCTTGCAGCAGCTCATTGCGATCTATCTTTTCGGCGAACTTCGCGGATGCATAATTCGGTTCCTTGAGGGGTTCGTTGAATTCGTCGGAGAGAACGATATTCTCAAAACCTTCACGGTTCAGGTAACCGAGAAGATAACTCCCGATAAATCCAGCGGCCCCGGTGAGAAGGATTCTTTTGTTTTTTTCCATCTTCATACAGGGATGAGTGCGGAACCGGCCTCTTCCCCGGCGAGGTTGGTTTCAATGGCGGTCTCATACCTGTATTTCCAGGCGCTTACCGACCCCCAGAACTCCCCGTCAATCATCACATCTCCGGAGGTGACCACGCCCACCTGCATATGGGGAAGGTCGCGGAGAAGGGTGCGGAAGGTTTCCAGGTTACCGGGGCTAACGGTTACGATCACCCGACTTTGACCCTCACCGAAGAGAAACGCATCCTTGCGTATCCCCTCCTTTGTTTGCAGGGAGAAGCCGAGCTCATTCGGGAATCCTGATTCACATAATGCGGTAAACAGGCCGCCTTCACTGATGTCGTGCGCGGAACGGATGCATTTTTCAGCAATGAGCTCTTTTAAGCGTGCCTGGAGCAGGAATTCTTTGTCCAGGTCAAAATGCGGGGCCGACGAATATTCCACGCCGGCCACATTATGCAGGTATTCGGAAGATCCCAGGTCATCGGTCACTTCACCCAGCACATAGATAAGATCGTTCTCTTCTTTGAGATCCAGGGTCATTTTTTCTGAGATATCTTCCAGCAGGCCCACCATACCGATGGTGGGAGTGGGATAGACAGGGCCATCGGGATTCTGATTATAGAAGCTGACATTCCCCCCGGTCACCGGCGTATTGAATTTACGGCAGGCCTCTCCCATTCCCCGGATCACTTCCACGAACTGGTAATACACTTCGGGATCGTAGGGATTGCCAAAATTCAGGCAGTTCGTCACGCCCAATGGTTCTCCCCCGCTGCATACAATATTTCGGGCGGCTTCGCTCACCGCGATCATCGCTCCTTTGTATGGATCCGCATACACATACCGGCTATTGCAATCCGTGGTCACAGCGATGCCTTTTTTCGTCCCTTTCACCCAAACGATCGCGGCGTCGGAGGGTTCATTGGTGGACGTGTTCACGGTCCCCACCATACTGTCGTATTGGGTGAATATCCAGCGTTTGGATGCAATGGAAGGCAGCGCGATCAGTTGCGCGGCTACTTCCCTCAGGTCTTTTGGTACAGGCAGCTTTTGAGGATCGAAGTTTTTTATTTTTTGGAGGTAGGCCGGTTCACGCACTTCGCGTTCGTAGACCGGGGCTCCTCCTCCCAATACAAGTTCCTGGGCCGGGAGCGCCGCTTCGAGCTGTCCGTGCATATAAAACTCGAGAATGCCTCCGTCAGTCACCTCGCCGATCACGGAGCAGGGAAGATCCCATTTGTGAAAGATCGAAATGACCTCTTCTTCCCTGCCTTTCTCAGCCACAAGTAACATTCTCTCCTGGCTTTCGCTCAATAAAAGTTCCCAGGCCTTCATATCCTTTTGACGCGTAGGAACTTTGTCGAGATCGATTCGCATTCCGACTTCGCCTTTCGCGCTCATTTCCGATGTGGAACAAATGATGCCTGCAGCGCCCATATCCTGCATTCCCACCACGGCGCCGGTCTGGATCACTTCGAGACAGGCTTCCAGTAATTTCTTTTCCTGGAAAGGATCCCCGACCTGCACGGCAGGTAGTTCCTGTACGCTTTCTGCAGTAATATCTGCTGAGGCAAATGACGCGCCACCGATGCCGTCCTTTCCCGTGGCGCTTCCCACGAACATCACGGGATTGCCTTTTCCTTTGGCAGTGGCCGAAACCGTTTGCCCTGCTTTAACGATCCCCACGCTCATCGCATTCACGAGTGGATTGGTATGATAACAGGGATCGAAATAGATCTCGCCCCCCACTGTAGGAACGCCAAAACAATTCCCATAGTGGCCGATACCGTGTACCACTCCTGCCAGGAGATGTTTGGTTTTGTCCTCCTCGAGCTTTCCAAAACGAAGTGAATTAAGCGCGGCGATCGGCCTGGCACCCATCGTGAAAATATCGCGGTGAATACCGCCTACACCCGTGGCTGCACCCTGGAAGGGTTCGATGGCCGAAGGATGATTATGTGATTCGATCTTGAACACCACACCCAGCCCATCGCCGATATCCATCAAACCCGCATTTTCTTCTCCGGCTTTTACAAGCATTCTTCCTCCTTCCCGCGGAAGGGTCTTCAGCCACCGGATCGAATTCTTATAGCTGCAGTGCTCACTCCACATCCCCGAAAATGCGCAGAGCTCATTG
>CAMLEM010000024.1 GCA_946479005.1 uncultured Chitinophagaceae bacterium
GTTCGCTATATGAACCGGCGAATGTTCACAGATATGCTCAATACCAGGCTTCGCGAAAGAACGTTGAGCGCCAACCCGCCCTTTGTGCAGGCAGGTACATTTTATGGCAACAGCCTGGCACGCACAAAGGATGCCTACCTGCTGTATGCCAATAGCAGTGATACGGGTATGGCACGTTCGCTGGCGGCACTGATCTCCGAAAACCGCCGCGTGCTCCTCTATGGATTCACGCCCACGGAACTGGCGCTGCAGAAAAAACAGATGCTGAGTTTTTACGACCGGGTGTTTACTGAACGTGAAAAAGAAGAGTCGTTCAAATACGTAAATGAATACATCAATAATTTCCTGGATAATGAGCCCATCCCGGGCATTGAGTGGGAATATGATTTTGTGAAACAATACCTTTCTTCCGTCAGGCTGGAAGAGATCAACAACCTCGCGAAAGAATGGATCACCCCGGATAATATGGTCGTCACTTTTTACGCCCCGGAAAAAGAAGATGTTGAGGTGCCCTCGGCAGAGGAGATCTCTTCACTGATAAAGGATGTTGAAGCGGAAAATATTTCTGCTTATGAAGAAAAAAAGATCGCTACGGAGCTGATGGATGGCGCCCGTTTAAGGCCCGGCAGGATCATTAGCACAAAGACCGATGATGAACTCCAGACAACAACGCTGACGCTGTCGAACGGGGCCACCGTGGTCCTGAAATCCACCAACTTCAAAAATGACGAGATCCTGTTCCGCGCTTTCAGCAAGGGGGGACATTCGCTGGTAAAGGACGCGGATTATTATTCGGCACTGAACGCCGCCGCCATTGTTGCTCAAAGCGGGTTGGGAGAACATTCTGCGGTGGAGTTGATGAATATGCTGAAAGGAAGAAACACGAATCTTAACGCGAGCATCGGGCTGTATAACGAGGGATTTTTTGGGAACACCATCCCCAATGAAACGGAAACTTTGCTTCAGCTCTTACATCTGTATTTCACCGCTCCGCGGAAAGACCCTGCCGCTTTTGAGTCCTTTAAAACCCGGCAGAAACAGCTATATGAGAACCTGGCAGCCAATCCGCAGATCCATTTCAGCGCGGAATTCCAAAAGATAATGAGCAGAAATCATCCGCGTGCCGGCGGATTGCCCAGGCCGGAGGATTTCGACAAGATCGACCTGGACCGGAGCATCGCCATCTTCAGGGAACGATTTGCCAATGCGGGAGATTTCACCTTCTTCTTTGTGGGTGCGTTTGAAGAGGACAGCATCAGGCCATTCATCGAAAAATATATTGGAAGCCTGCCGGGAAAACCCATCAAGGAGAATTTCAGGGATCTCGGCATCCGCCCTCCTTCAGGAATGGTTGACAAGGCCATTATGAAAGGGACTGAACAACAAAGCCTCGTATCCCTGAACTTTATCTCGCCGGCAACATACAATGCCTCCGATGCTTTCCGGATCCGCAGCCTGGGCGAATTGCTGAGCATCAAACTGGTTGAGAATCTGCGGGAGGAAAAAGGAAGCGTGTATGGAGTAAGTGCCTCAGGTGGAATGGCAAAATACCCGTATGCTTATTCCAGCTTTTCCATCAATTTTCCCTGTGCCCCGGAAAATGCCGACACACTCTCCAAGATCGCGGTGCAGGAGATCAGGAATATCATCAAGGCCGGCGTTAATGAAGAAGACCTCGCCAAAGTCAAAGAACAGCAGCGGAGGAAACTTCAAACGGATCTACAGCAAAACCAGTATTGGTTAAATAACCTGTATGATGCGTATTATCTCGGCAACGATCCTGCAAAAACCATTTTGCGGGAGAAAGAGATCAATGCGCTCACCGGCAAAATGATCCAGGATGCCGCGAAAAAATATATCAACCTAAATGCTTTCATCCGTGGCGTACTGATGCCGGAAAAATCTTCCAACACGTTAAAGCCTTTCTGATAAACGTTTCCCTTTGTGATCTTCCTGCATCCCCTGTGCCTCCGTGGGAACAAAACATTCCTCTCGTAAATTTTTTTAATTTCAATCTAAATAACTGCTATGACGAAAATGAACCCCGGGACCTGGATCGGTATTTTTGGAGGAATCGCAGGCCTGCTGATCGCCATTTGGGCGGTGGCAACCACTACGGGGTCTGCCGCGCCGTTCATCATCCTGGGAATGGTTGTGATCTTCGGCGGGATGTTCCTCCTTTTTTGGAAACTTCTCATTGGACCCGCCCTGAATAACCGGAAGCTGATGAAGATCGGCATCCCTGGCACAGCCATTATCAGGGAAGTAAAAGACACTGGAGTTACAGTAAATGACAGCCCGCAGGTGAAACTAATACTGGAAGTGAAGAATTCATTTGGACAGCGTTACGAAACCTATGTACGCACCCTTGTTTCGCGGATCAACCCTACCCGTTTTCAGCCCGGTATGGAAGTCCCAATTATGATCGACCCCAATAATGAAAAGAATGTGGCATTGAATCTTACGGGACAAACCGGACTCTCTATGCCGGTGAAAAAGCAAAACCCCATTAACGAAGCGGCCCTCAAAACGGAACTGGAGATGCTGCAACAACATAACGATAGCATTGCGATCTCCGGTCGTTCCGCCAGGGCCATCGTAAAAAAATACAACTGGCTGGGAAGCTATGTGAACGGGCAAAACCCATACGTAGAACTGGAATTGGAAGTGCTGCCCGAACATTCCCCCTCTTTCAGCGCGATTACAAAAGGAGTGATCGCCGAGGCTTCCGTTCCCAAATTTCAACCGGGCAACGAGATTCGCGTGAAATACGACTTCTATGATAACAGCCGGGTGGTCATAGAAGGTTCATTATAATAGGTTTGTCAGATCTCCATTAAATATTCTTAATGCGAAGCCGCACAGATTGCCGTGTGAGGCAATCCCGTTACATTTGTCGCGATGAAACTTTCACACCTGTCGGAAACCCTGATCGGCTCAGAGATCGTAAAGCTGGGAGGCGAGATCCGTGAAAAGATCCGCAAGGGTGAGCGCATTTATAATTTTACCGTAGGCGATTTCGATCCTTCTATCTTTCCCATCCCCAAAGAACTCGAAGACGGGATCGTGGACGCGTACCGCCGGCATTTCACCAACTATCCTGCTGCGGAAGGAAATCTCGACCTAAGGGAATCCATCCTCAGTTACATCCGTGATGTACAGGGCCTCGATTATGGAACCAATGAGATCCTTGTCGCTTCTGGTGGACGGCCCCTGATCTATGCGGTATTCCGCGCCGTTTGCGATAAAAACGACAAGATCATTTATGCCGTTCCCTCCTGGAATAATAATCACTACACGCATTTCGTGGAAGGACAACATATCGTGATCGAAGCGAAGGCGGAGAACAATTTTATGCCTACGGCGGAAGATATGCGTCCTTTTGTAAAAGAGGCCACGCTGATCTCTCTCTGTTCGCCACAAAATCCAACGGGTACTACTTTTAGCAAGGAAGACCTGGAAGCCATTTGCGACCTGGTGCTGGAAGAAAATCAAAGAAGAGGAGAGAGTGAAAAGAAGCTTTACCTGATGTATGACCAGATGTACTGGCAACTCACTTATGGGAACATCCGCCATCACGATCCCGTTTCCTTAAGGCCCGCGATGCGGGATTACACCATCTTTATCGACGCCATCAGCAAGGCATTTGCGGCTACCGGGGTCAGGGTGGGCTGGGGTACGGGCCCGGCGCTCATCATCAATAAGATGAAGGCCATTCTCACGCATATCGGGGCCTGGGCTCCTATGGCAGAGCAAAAAGCAGTGGCCGCTTATCTTAACAAACGCCCGGAGATAGATAAATTCCTGGAGCATTATAAAAAAGAGATCGAAGAAAGACTTCGGGCCATTCACCACGGTTTCTCGATGTTAAAACGGGAAGGCCATCCTGTAGATGCGGTTGAACCGGAAGCTGCGATCTATCTCACCATCAAGCTCGACCTGGCCGGTAAACGAATTCCCGAAGGAAAGCTTCTTGAGAGCCAGTCCGATGTTACCGCCTACATTCTGAACGAAGCCAAGCTGGCCGTGGTTCCCTTCTACGCTTTTGGAGCGGGAAGGGGTTCCAGCTGGTACCGGCTCAGCGTGGGTACCTGTAAAAAAGAAGAGATCCCCGAAATGCTCGAACAGCTGGGTGCTGCGCTTCGCAAACTTTCCTAATTCAGGCAGATCAAAAAATGAAAGGCGGGCAGGTGGTGGCTGAAATAAGCCCTGACAAGCCTGGATCTTTTACTACTGATGCGGTTCCGGCGGGCAAGCAGGTGACATTTGCAGAATGCCTGGGGTGTGGCTGTAACCCGGATCATATCGCGAAGGAATTTTTCCTCCGACGCCGCCTCCACTGAAAAATGGATAAGCAAAACCATATTATGGTCAGCCCTGTTCACTACAACAGCATTGTCATCCGTTAATTCAGAACTTACAAACCTTTAGTCGCAGGACAACCGCAGTTCTTTCCTCCTTTACCTGTCCCGGAATAATAGTTCTTGTTACAACCCGCCAGGGCAAGGATGCCTGCCAGCAGGGTCATTGTCGCTATGATGCGGATCTTCTTTTGCATAAGGGAAGTTCTAAATTAAAACTATTTTACAAGGAAAATAGTATCCAGTTTCGCGCCAATCTGAAAATTTTAATATGGATCAGCCAGAGAAGGGTAAAACCCCTGCAAATCCACGTATTCTGGTGGCTCCTCTCGACTGGGGACTGGGTCACGCCACCCGCTGCATCCCCCTGATCCGTGAGCTTCAGGCGCAGGGCGCGACGGTAATACTGGCCGGGGAAGGGGCGCAAAATCTCCTGGTAAAAGAGGAAATACCGGGGCTGGAAATCCTCGAACTGAAAGGTTACCGGGTTCGTTATGGAAAAACAGGATTTGACCTCCTTAGAAATCTTCTTTACCAGACCCCGGCGATCCTCAGAACCATTAAAGAAGAAAATCAATGGCTCAATAAGCTGGTACAAGGGAGCAGTATCGATGGCGTCATCTCTGATAATCGCTTTGGTTTGTACAATGAAAAGATCCCCTGTGTTTTCATCACGCACCAGCTTGCCATAAAAACACCCTGGGGTGGCTTTACGGAACAATTGATCCAGCGAAAGAATTACAGTTACATTGAACGGTACACCGCTTGCTGGGTGCCTGACGCGCCCGGCTCGAACGGCCTGGCAGGAGAACTTTCCCATCCCCGGAAAAGACCCAGGATCCCAATGGAATATATCGGGACCCTGAGTCGCTTTAATTATGAACCCGGGAAACAACCCGGCTCGCATTTCCTGGTGTTAATCTCAGGACCCGAGCCCCAACGTTCCATTTTCGAAAACCTTATCCTAAAAGATCTGGATCAAAGCGCCATTTCGGCGGTAGTGGTGAGAGGCTTGCCTGGGAATACCGAATCACTCCCCTCGAGCGCCGCGATACAATACTATAATCATCTGCCAGCTTCCAGCCTCGCCGCAGAGATCGAAAAGGCCGATTTTGTGATAGCAAGAAGTGGATACAGCTCGGTAATGGACCTGGCAAGACTCCGTAAAAAAACCATCCTGGTCCCTACACCGGGACAAACGGAGCAGCAATACCTGGCGAAATATCTTTACGGGAAGAAAATGGCTTATTCCGTTTCGCAAAATGAATTCTCCCTTTTAAAAGCCATCGCAGAAGCAAAGAAGCTAAACTATGTGCTCGAAGAACCGTTTGTAGGAGAAGAGTTAAAGAATGCCGTTCAAAGGTTCCTGGGACTTGTTTATCGGAGTCGTAAGATGGAACACGGATGACACGGATGGCACCCTTCCTCAAAGAACAGTCGTCTATTGATTCCCATTCTTCGGATAATCAAAAAACCAGAACTCCTTCTTTGCCTTCCGGAAATCTTTCCAATCCTCACAATCCGCCTTCACCGCGAAGATCCCGCAGGTAGGGATGTTGTCTGTCCTGGCATCCGTAAGCTGGTTGGCAAAATCAGTCAGGCCCGGATTGTGCGAGAAGAGGGCGATCGTGTTCCATTTGTTCTTTGCCTTACTGATCACATCGTAGAATACTTCTTCACCGGCGCCATAGAGTTCATCGTGGAACTGGATATCCTCTTTGTCCACTTTATACACCTCCGCGAAGGTCCGGGCGGTTCTCCGGGCGCGGCGGGCGGGGCTTGAGATGAAACAATCCACCTTGATCTTTTTATCCAACAGGCGGTGTGCCATTACGGGCGCATCCCGCTTTCCTCTTTCATTCAGGGGCCGGTCAAAATCGCTCAGGGAAGGATCGTTCCAGTCGCTTTTCGCGTGTCGTACCAGTATGACGGTTTTCATTTTTTATATTTAATATCCTCTTTCGTTTCTTCCCTGCATATAATTGATGAAGGCCTTATTCACCACCCGGTTCCCCCCGGGGGTGGGATAATTCCCCGTAAAATACCAATCGCCAAGATTATTGGGACAGGACCTGTGCAGATCCTCGATCGTCTGGAAGATCACCTGTACAGGTATCTCAGAACCTTTTGGTGTAACCAATTCAGCGATCTTACCCGAAAGCTCCTCGATGGTGAAGAGCTTGTAAAGTTTTTTCACCACATTCTCCGTATGAAGCTGATCGGTTTTTTCAAGTTCCTGGCATTCCACCAGTAATTCATCGAGGCAGGCGCTTTTGCCTTTCTCTTTGGCGAGGGCCACCGCGGCATTGAAGGCAATAAAGTCACCCATCTTGCTCATATCAATGCCATAACAATCGGGATAACGTATCTGGGGGGATGAAGAAACGATGATGATCTTCTTTGGCTTCAGCCTGGCCAGCATCCGGATGATGCTTTCTTTCAGCGTGGTGCCCCGAACGATGGAATCGTCGATCACCACCAGGCTGTCCACATTCGGGCGGACGGTTCCATAGGTGATATCATAAACGTGCTGGACCATTTCATTGCGGCTGCTGTCCTCCGTAATGAAGGTGCGCATCTTTACGTCCTTGATGGCGATCTTCTCGATCCGGATCCTCCGGTTGATCATCTCTTCCAGTTTCTCCGCATCATAATCCTTTCCCCAGCTTAAGATCCTTTCCAGCTTGATCCGGTTGAGGTAATCCTCCATCCCCTTCAGCATTCCATAAAAAGCGGTTTCTGCCGTATTCGGTATGAAAGAGAAGATCGTGTTCTTCAGGTCGTGGTCAATGGCATTGAGCACCTGCTCGCTGAGGTTATATCCCAGCGCGATCCGCTCCCGGTAGATCTTTTCATCGCTTCCGCGGGAGAAATAGATCCGCTCAAAACTGCAGGCCTTCCTTTCTTTGGGAGGCAGCACTTCACAGATCTCAATGCCTCCATTCTCATCTACGATCAGGGCGTTCCCGGGCATCAGTTCCTTTACTTCGTTCTCAGCAACATTGAAGCTGGTTCGAATGGCGGCCCTTTCTGAAGCGGCCACCACCACTTCATCATCAATGTAATAATAGGAGGGCCTGATGCCGTGCGCGTCGCGAAACACAAAACCAATTCCATTTCCGGTCATACCCCCCACGTGAAATCCCCCATCCAGCATCGGCAGGGTTTTTCGAAGCACTTTCTTAATATCGAGATGGCCGGGAGATTCTTCATCCTCGGCGCTGAGTTGTGTGTGCATCAGTTCGATCATCGCGGCGAGATCGCTGAAGCGCACATTCTCGTGGGGTTCTTTACCGATCTTCTCAAAAAGTTCGTTGGAATTGACAATATTGAAATTCCCTGCCAGTGCCAGGTTGCGCGAAGGAATGGTATGGCGGTTCACGAAGGGATGGCAGTATTCCAGCTTATTCTTCCCCTGTGTGCCATAACGCAAATGCCCAAGCATCAACTCTCCCAGGAAACGAACGTGACCTTTCATCAGCCCGGGGTGCATCCGGATATTCGGATGATACTCTTCAATATCCTTTATTTCCTGCCCAAATTGCTGGAAGATATCGGCGATCGCCTGGGGTGCATTGCTGCGAACCCGGTGAAGAAAGGGATAGCCGGGTTCCACGTTCAGCTTTACCGTGGCCACCCCAGCTCCATCCTGTCCTCGATTATGCTGCTTCTCCATCAGGAGGTAGAGCTTATTGAGGCCCCACAGCACGGTTCCATATTTCTGCTGGTAGTATGAGAACGACTTCCGTAAGCGGATAAAGGCCAATCCGCACTCGTGTTTGATAGGATCGCTCATTGAAGCCGCAAAGGTAAGAATTATTAAAAACCTTTGGGGTCGCTAAACTTGGAAAGATTGGGGCAGTCCGCCTCTGTAGCCGGGTCCACCATAATATAATAAGTGGGGATCCTTTCTCTCAGCCAGGATTCAATGGCCTTTGCTTTCTTTTCTTCGAGGGCGAAATCGGAGATCTTGCTGTAGTCGTCGGTAAGGTTCATCCTGTGCGGCTCGCTCCTGGATTTGAAATAGACCAGTCGTACGCCTTTTTTGCCCTGTTCATCGGAGAAAGCCACCGGGCTGGAAAGATCGCCTACTGCCATCGTGCTGATCGTAGCTACCATATCCTTATCGAGCTGATCGATGGTGACATAAGGAGCGCCCTCCCGGTTGGTAAGCATCGGGCCCGCATATTTCACCATATCATCATTGCTGAACCTCACCGCGGCGGCATTGAAGCCGATCTTCCCCTGCTGGATCACGGTTCGGATGGAGTCGAGCTTTGCCTTCGCGGCATTGATCTCCTCATCGGTCACCGGGGGTATCCTAAGAATATGCCTCACAATGGCATCATCGCCGAGGCGTTGAACCATCTGGATGATATGATAACCGAATTTCGATTTCACAGGCGCCGAGATCTCTCCTTCTTTCAAACGGAAGGCTGTTGACATAAACACCGGGTCCCAGGTCTTTTCATTCCTGTTGATCTGGTATTGCCCCCCCCGCTCCTTGCTTCCAGGATCTTCCGATACCGACCGGGCGAGCGCTTCAAAGGTGGTCAGCTTCGATTCGATCTGCCGGCGATAATTGTTCATTTCGCCCACGATATATTCTTCGATGGCACGGGAAGCTTTGGGATAGATCACGATCTGCCCGATCTCGAGTTCCGATTCATAAAAAGGAAGACTATCCTTGGGGATCTTATCAAAAAAGGATCTTACCTCATTCGGTGTGATCCGTACATTCTCAACGATCTTTCGTTGCATCGCCATCGCGAGCTTTTGTTCCTTTACCGATTCTCTTGCATCATCCTTGATCTGGTAAATCGTCTTACCCGCCATTTCTTCCAGGGCTTCCTGGCTTCCCAGCTGGGCAATATAATAACGCACTTTCTGGTCCAGTTCCGCTTCCACTTCCTCATCAGTAACCGGCAGTGAGTCCTTCATTGCCTGGAGCATCAGCACTTTAGAAATGATGGCCTGTTCCATAATCAGGCATTCCGCGTTATCGGGGATCTGCCCGCCCTGCCGGGCGATATCGGATATCGAGTTCACGATATCTGAATGAAGGATGATCCTGTCGCCAACAATGGCCCCGATTTTATCGGCGATCACACGCTGTGCCTGGGCGCCTGCCACGGCCGAAAATCCAAGGAAAAATATAAGTACGGGAACGAGCCTTTTCATACAATGCATAAGATTCAAAATTACCTATAGAGGCCAAGCCTGGAAGGCGTTTTAACTTTTCGTTTAAAGTGTCCTCTTCACCTCTTCAATTTCATACGCCTCCACGATATCTCCCACTTTAATATCACTGAAATTCTTGATCGTCAACCCGCATTCCATCCCCGACAACACTTCCTTCGCGTCGTCTTTGAATCGCTTCAATGACCCGAGTTCAGCCTGTCCTTCCCCTGTCGGATAGATCACGATACCATCGCGGATCAAACGCACTTTCGAATCCCTGCGGATCTTTCCATCCAGCACATAACATCCCGCCACGGTGGCCTTGTCGAACTTGAACACTTCCCGCACTTCCACGTCGGCGGTGATCTTCTCCTGCACCTTGGGTTCGAGCATTCCTTCCATCGCGCTCTTCACTTCTTCGATCGCATTGTAGATGATGGAATACATCTTGATCTCGATACCGGCATTTTCTGCCAGTCTCGAAGCCTGCAGCGAAGGACGCACGTTAAAGGCAATCACGATCGCGTCGGATGCTTCCGCCAGCACGATATCACTTTCGTTGATCTGTCCCACCCCTTTATGGATCACACTTACGACGATCTCTTGTGTAGATAATTTCTGTAATGAATCGCTCAGGGCTTCCACTGATCCATCCACGTCACCCTTGATGATCACCTTCAATTCCTTGAAGCTTCCCAGTGCCAGGCGTCTTCCGATCTCGTCCAGGGTAATATGCTTTTTCGCACGGATACCCTGTTCACGCAGGATCTGCGCCCGCCTGTTCGCGATCTCCTTGGCTTCGGCCTCATCGGCGTATACCTTGAATTTCTCACCGGCCTGGGGAGCGCCATTCAAACCGAGGATCACCGCCGGCGCAGAAGGTTCTGCTGCCTCAGCTTTTTTGCCTCTTTCATTGAACATCGCTTTCACGCGGCCGTAATACTGGCCGCTCACGATGAGATCACCGGGATGAAGCGTTCCGTTTTCCACGAGCAGGGTGGCCACGAATCCACGCCCCTTGTCCAGGGAGGCTTCAATGATGGTCCCGTTCGCTTCCCTGTCGGGGTTTGCTTTCAGGTCAAGCAGTTCTGCTTCCAGTAATATTTTCTCCAGGAGTTTGTCAATGTTCAATCCCTTCTTCGCTGCGATCTCCTGGCTCTGGAACTTACCACCCCATTCTTCCACGAGAAGATTCATTTGTGAAAGCTGCTCATAGATCTTCTGGGGGTTCGCTCCATCCTTGTCGATCTTGTTAATAGCGAAGATCATCGGCACACCGGCAGCCTGGGCGTGGCTGATCGCTTCCCGGGTTTGTGGCATCACGGCATCATCCGCCGCGATCACGATCACCGCAATATCGGTGACCTTGGCACCACGGGCACGCATAGCCGTAAAAGCTTCGTGACCCGGCGTATCAAGGAAGGTGATCTCTTTTCCATTCGGCAGTTCCACCTGGTAAGCTCCGATGTGCTGGGTGATACCACCCGCTTCTCCCGCCACCACGTTGGCACTGCGGATATAGTCAAGCAG
>CAMLEM010000025.1 GCA_946479005.1 uncultured Chitinophagaceae bacterium
AGAATAACCTGAGGTTCGCTTACGGATGTTCCTCTGTGATCGAGGGTCTTCATTTACTCTTGCGGAGGATCAGCCGCAAGTTGGTTTCCATCGCCGATGGCATCGGCAAACGGACGGGCGCCAACCGCTCGGAAGCCCTGAGCATGAAAGAACTAGATGAAGCGATCGATATAAAATCTGACGAAGAAGCCACTCCCGAAGAGAAAAACATTATGAAAGGGGTGGTCAAGTTTGGCAATATCACGGTTCGGCAGATTATGCGTGGGCGGCTTGATGTAAGCGGCATCCCCCATCATTGGAAACTTCCCGAGGTGATCAGGAGGGTGGAGGAGTTGCATTATTCCAGGCTGCCCGTCTTTAGGGAAAGCCTCGACCACGTGGTGGGGATCCTGAATACCAAGGACCTGATGCCTTATTTGGATGAACAGGGGGAGTTCGACTGGCATATCCTCCTCCGGGCGCCTTATTTTGTACCGGAGCAAAAACTGATCGAAGATCTTTTAAAGGATTTCCAGCAGAAAAGGATCCATTTCGCCATTGTGGTGGATGAGTTTGGAGGTACCAGTGGGATCGTTACAATGGAAGACATCCTGGAAGAAGTCATCGGCGACATCCGGGATGAATTCGATGAAGAGGAAAGTCCGAATCGCCGCATCGATGATGGTAATTTCATATTCGAAGGAAAGACAATGCTGCACGATGTCTGCCGGATGATGAAATTGCCACTGGACACCTTCGATAAAGTAAAAGGAGAGAGCGATTCCCTGGGAGGCCTAGTGCTTGAGCTTGCGGGCCAGTTCCCCCAGCAGAACGAAGAAATTAACTGCGGTGATTTTATTTTTACCGTAATGCAAACTGAAAAGAACCGCATCAGCCAGGTGAATGTCAGGATCAAACCCGAAAAAACGTGAAGCAATTCCTCTTTATATTTTTTGCCGCAGCTTTCTTCTGGGCCTGTAACAATAATTACACGGTGGGCAAGAAGAAAGGATATTTCAGGATCGACTTCCCGGAAAAAAAGTACCAGGCTTTCGAGATGCCGGGCTATCCTTATACATTCCAGTACCCGGTTTATGCGAAGGTCAGCAAGGATTCAACCTTCTTTAACGACAAGGCCGGCGACTGGTGGATCAATATCGACTTTCCCCAGTTTGAAGGAAGAATCTATGTGAGCTATAAAAGTATTGGCGGTGGGCGAAACCAGTTCGATTCCCTGGTGAATGATGCCTTCAGGATGGCCTACAGTAAACACGCCGATATTTCCACGGGCATCGGGGAGAGGAGGATACAGACCCCGAATGGTGTCAGCGGCATATATTTCAACCTGGGAGGCAATACCGCCACAGCTAACCAGTTCTTCCTGACTGACACGACCCGGCATTTTCTCCGGGGTGCGCTTTATTTTGATGCGGCGCCCAACGAGGATTCACTCAGTATTGTAAATGATTTTTTAAAACAGGATCTTGAATATCTCATCAACACACTAAAATGGAAGGATCCCGGCCCCTGATCATCCAGGAGCCGGGATACATTTTTAGGATCTTTCTTTCTTTACCTCTTCTGCCGGCAATTCCTGGTTCTCTTCAGGTTCCATCTCATCTCTCAGCGGGGCCCGGCTGAAGGTCTTGAGTCTCAGTTTTTTCTTTTTCTTCACCTCGGCTTTCGGCCTGGCTTCTGTTTCTGGTTTCGGATCAGCAGGGCTTACCGGATCAACACTGATCGTTTTATCTTCAGTCACGGCAGCAGTCACCGGTTCCTGTTTTTTTGAACTGACCACCTTTTTGGTCCCTGTTTTTTCAACATCTGTTTTCACCGCGGGAAGGGGTACTGTTTCTTTTTTTTCTTCAACCACTGGCTGTTCTGTCACCCCGGTGGGTTGGGTAACCTCCGTGTACATTTCGGAAAAGGCTTTTTTCTCCCTGTTCTGTTTGTAATCAACGAAGCCATAGATACTGGCGCCGATCATCAGCGAAGCACCTACATAAAGCATAGATTTCATAAATGATTGTTTTAATGATGAAACTGAATGTCAGGTTGCGAAGGTTTTGAGATAATTCCTGCTTTTCCGGTAGATGATCCATTCGGCGAAAAGCATATTCCCGATCACACTGATCCAGAGCGACAGCTCATAGTTTTCGAGATGGTTCCAGTCGAGCAGGTAGAAAATGATGTGGTATACACGGAAGGTCACAGCGGTCATAGCCATTGCGTAGCTCCTGATCATCCAAATCTTGTGGGCGATGATGTTTTTTTTCAGGATGGTTGAAAATCCATAGAGCGTGGTAACGAACCAGAAGCCGGCCATAAACATAAAAAGGCTGCGCTCCCAGAAGCTGCCTTTCGCAAAGAACGACATATAAAGTCCTGTAGGCGCACCGAGAAACAAAACCACGAAAACATAGATCTTCCCGGAAATGCGGTGGATGGCCTTTGATCTCTTAAGTATGTACCGTGAGAATTGAATGAGCGCTGTACCTATGCAAAGCGCACCGGCAGCGATATGTATGTAAAAGCTTGCATTGTACAGGTCACTTTGGAAGAGGAAGCTTCTTTCTTCAATGAAATCGAATTCCTTGCTGAATGAAAAATAAGGGAGGGTGTTATAGATCAGGAGAAGACTAAACCCGGCAACCGGGATCCAGAACATCATACGGGCGAGCACTTTTGCCGAACTGCGGAGAGTGAGTTGACGGGTGTTTTGCATACAGCTGGTGTTAGAGTTGGGATGCGGCATCCCGAAAACTTCCATAAGGCCTGCTGTTAGGAGAATGTTAAAGGGGGATTCAGGGTAGTTTATTATCTTGAATGTTGATTATGAGGTCCACCATTTTACTTTCTCTTTTCCTTCTTCTGGGCACAATCGTCTCCGCTCAACAGTTCCAGGCGCTTGACACGATCCTGCGCACCGCGGAAAACGCCAAAACTCCGGCGGAACGACTTTACTGGCTTGACAAGCTTGCCCTGGCCACATTGAACATTAACCCGGCGAGATCGGATTCGATCGGGCAGGCACTGATCCGGGAAGCAGAAGAATCGAGAGACCGGCGACTGATGGTGCAGGCATATATGGGAAATGGTTACCGCGCTGCAATGATGGGAGGCAATCGGACCAGGCAACAGCAAGCCGAGGAATTTTACCAGGCGGCGCTCAGGATTGCGGAACAAAATAAAGTGGAGGACCTGCGGGGCGCCATTTATCTCCGGCTTGCGGTCCTGTATACCACGATGCTTGAAAAGGATAAAGGCCTTAACTACGCGAACCAGGGCGCTTCGGTGATCGCCACACTGAATGACGATAGCCTTAGTGCGGAAACCCAGATGACTTATGGGGTGGTATATTTCATAAGGAACGAAAAGGTACTTTCCCTCCGTTGCCTCCTGAACGGCTTGCGGATCGCCGAGAAGATGAAAGATCATACATTGATGCGTACCGCCTATTCCCACCTTTCAAATTTTTACAGGCAGCTCGAGGATTATGATAAGGCCATTGATTACTCTACACTGGCGAACAGGATGCTGGATAAGATGAAAGAGAAGAATGTTCATTACCAGCGTGTGATCGATCTTAGCCAAATCGGTAATCTTTATTCGCTGAAGAAGAATTACGATATCGCGATCAGCTATTTCCAACGCTCGATCAGGATGGCGGATTCGTTGAACTTCACCAACCTCAAGGTCCCGGCGCTGATGAATCTTTTCAACCAGTATCTCCGTAGAGATCAACCCCGGGAAGCGCTCGCGTTTTTCAACTCGGGGGAAGGCGAGTACCTGAAAGGACAGTTAAAGAACTACGGGATGTCGGGGATCATTGACCAGGCCTATGGCATCGTTTACACCCAATTGGGGAATTACGACTCAGCCCGGGCCTATCTTGACAAAGCGGCTCCTTTTTTCGAGAAAACCACCAGTGTACAGAACCAGATGTTCTTTGTTTACAATAAGGCGACATTCTATAAGGAAACGGGAAATATTGACAGCTCAATCTTTTATTATGAGAAATTGAAGAAGATGGGTGAGGAAACAGGTACCCTCGAGAATACCGAGGCTGCGGTGAAAGAGCTGGACAGCCTTTACCAGAGAAAGGGTAATTACCAGCTCTCCCGTGAATATTATGCGATCTATAATATTTACAAGGATAGCATCGAAGCGCTCTCCAGGGAAAAAGAGCTGGCACAGGAAGAGGCTGCCGATGAACAACAGCGACAGGCGAGACTGGAAGAAGAAAGGATGGAGACCGAGCGGCGGAGAAACAACATTCAATACCTGGGTATTGTATTCGGCATTTTTGGGCTCTTCCTTTTCCTGGTGGTACTTGGGATGTTCAAGGTGTCCGCCGCACTGATCCGCGGCCTGGGATTTTTTGCCTTCTTGTTATTTTTTGAATTCATCTTTCTCATATTCAAAAAAAACATACACACCATTACGCACGGCGAGCCCTGGAAGGACCTGGCCTTTATGATCGCGCTGGCCGCGATCCTGGTCCCGTTACATCATTATGTTGAAAAACGATTCCTGAACTACCTCACTTCACACAACCGCCTCACGGGAATAAGGCAAAGAATTTTCCGCAAATCGGGAACGCCGGAGGCTTAAACTGTATCTTTGCGGGGTGCTGATAATAGATAATATACTGGTGAGCGATGAGGTGATCGAAAAAAAATTCGTATGCGACCTCAGTAAGTGCAAGGGAGGATGCTGCGAAGACGGGGATGCCGGTGCGCCGCTGGAGAAGGATGAGCTGAAACTGGTGGCGAAGTATTACGAAACCATTAAACCCTATCTTTCGGAGGCTTCGGTACAGGAAGTCGAAAGAAAAGGGATGTATGTGTATGACCGGGAGTTCGGTTGGGTGACGCCCACCCTGCCCAGTGACCGGGAAGTTTGTGTATATGGTATCCGGGAAAAGAATGGGATGATCAAATGCGCCTTTGAGCAGGCTTACTATGCTGGCAGGATCCCCTGGAAAAAACCCGTCAGCTGCCATCTTTTCCCGGTCATCGCCAATAAAGGAAAACGGGGTGGCTACGACACGATGAACTATGAGCCGCGTGAAAAACTCTGTAATCCGGCCTGTGCGCTCGGCGCGAAGCTGGAGGTGCCGGTTTATGAGTTCCTGAAAGAACCCATTATCAGGAAATATGGAGAACAGTTTTATGAGGCACTTGACCAGGCGGCGAAATTCCAGCAACCTCAGCCCGGTGAAACAGTAAAACAAAAACGGTGAAGGAAACCGCAGGTAATTTCCACGCTAAATCTAAGATCAAAGCTCCCGACAGGGATCATCGCCGCAAGATCAATTTCAACATTGGCCGCTACAATGCCGTAGTGCCCAATGGGAAAAAACAATTCGCGGACGTGAATCTCGCGAGGGAGAAAGCGAAGAATCTCAAATGGAAGGCGTTGGAAACCCTGGACAAGCAGCTTGAGCTGTTTGAATCCGCTCTGATGAAAAAAGGAGGCCGGGTCATCTGGGCCGAGGATGCAGGGCAGGCATTGGAAGCCGTACTGGCCATCTGCAGGGAAAAGAACTGCAAGACCATTGTGAAAAGCAAGAGTATGGTCACGGAAGAGATCCATCTCAATGCGTTTCTAGAGAAGCATAAGATCGAATCTGTGGAAACAGACCTGGGGGAATACATTCAGCAACTCGATAATGAACCCCCTTATCATATTGTTACGCCGGCAATGCATAAGAGCAAGGAAGATGTTGCCAGGGTGTTTGCAGATAAGCTGGGGACCGACCCGAAGCTTTCTCCCGGCGAACTCACCCTGGTTGCCCGTGAAAAATTGCGTGAGAAATACACCCGGGCGGAGATCGGGATCACCGGTGCCAATTTTATTGTAGCTGATGTGGGAGGTGTGGCCATTACGGAAAATGAAGGGAATGCCCGGTTGACCTGTGCCTGGCCAAAAACGCATATCGTGATCGCGGGGATCGAGAAAGTGATCCCATCCCTGACTGACCTCGCCCTGTTCTGGCCTTTGCTTGCCACGTATGGAACCGGGCAGCAGGTAACTGTGTACAATACAGTCATCACTGGCCCGAAACAACCCAACGAAAAAGATGGCCCGGAAGAAATGTATGTGATCCTCCTGGATAACGGCCGCACCAATATTCTCGCCAATGAAAAACAGAGGGAAAGTCTTTATTGCATCCGGTGTGGCGCCTGCCTTAATGCCTGCCCGGTTTACAAAAACATCGGGGGCCATACTTATTCCACGGCTTACAGCGGCCCGATCGGTTCGGTGATCACACCTCATTTGAAAGACCTCGGAGAATGGAAACATCTCAGTTATGCTTCCTCTCTCTGCGGCAATTGCACGGAGGTTTGTGCTGTCAGGATAAATCTCCACGAGCTCCTGCTTGAAAACAGGAATGAAGCGGTGGAGAAAGGTCATAGTTCCTTTGGGGAAAGGATCGCCTGGAAACTCTGGAAACGCGGGATGCTCAACCGTTCCCTGATGAACCTCGCCGGCGGAAAAACGAAGGCAAAGATCGTAAACGGGCTGATCAAAGGCTGGAAGGAATCGCGGGGCAATATCGATTTCCCGGCGAGATCTTTCAACCAGCAATGGAAGGAAAGAATAAATGACCGCGGCAAATAATACTTTCAATGGATGGGCAGGTTGAATATTATGACCGCTTCGGAGAAATTTACAGGCAGTCCATCCTTGACTGCCCGGAACCTGAATTATGGACAACCGATTACGACGACAAGGGACGGGTTTACCAGGAAATGAAGGAAAGGCTGGGGATCCAGCAACAGCTCATCTTTAAATATTTTAATAAAGAACAACCGGTTTTTGACATTGGATGCGGCTTCGGGCGGCAGGCTGCCTGGCTGGGCAGAAATGGTTTTCGTGTGGTGGGGATCGACAGCAGCTCCGTGTTTATCGACCTGGCGAGAAAGATCTTTCAAAAGCACGGGTACGCAGGAGAATTCCTCACGGGATCACTGGAAGAGATCACTCAACCGCAAAAATTCAGGCAGGTCTTATTGCTGGACGTGCTGGAGCATTTTCCTCCTGCAAAACGAATGGCATATGTTGACAGGATTTGTGAGTTAATCGAAAAGGCAGGAATAATTATCGTTTCCCTTCCCAGGGTAAAAGACCGCCTCAGCTCCAGGATAAATAACTCCATTGTACGTGGTATAAAAAGCAGGCTCGGGTATTTTCTCAGGAAAGAAGAGCATCCTTACCCCATCCCTACAAGGAAACAGGTAGAAGACCTGTTCAGCCCTGCATTCGAACGTCTCGAATTTTTCTCCTCAGCTCCCACTGATTATTATATCTTTCGGAAGAGATGATCACCATTTATAGCCCTGTCATTGGTCCCCGCTTGCGCTATGTGGGGGACCTGCTCGGCTTCGAGCTATTCGGACAGGTGCCGATCTATACCAGCGATGCCAATTCACTGAAAAATACCGAAGGTGCCCGGATCAATTATAGTGAAGAGCAAATTGAGGGTAGCTACAGGGTGAGCCCCTGCGGATTACTGGGCGAAACGGGGATACGCGCCCGTGACATACCTGTTGCGGAATGGAAGGGAACGCGGATCATCTTCCCGGTGGCTTCAGACCATAGCTTTGATATTTTTTCTGCTGTTTTTTATTTGCTAACCCGGTACGAAGAGTATTTGCCGCACCAGGAGGATGCCTATGGAAGATATGCGCACACCAATTCCCTCGCCTGGCGTAAAAATTTTCTAGATGAACCCCTGGTGGATCAATGGATCGTTTCCTTTGGGGCCACACTGAAGGAGAGGTTCCCCGGGATCCGGCTTCGCGGGAGAGAATTCCAATTCCGGCCTACCTACGATATTGATGAAGCCTGGTCGTTCAGGCATAAATCCTTTTTTGTGTCAGCAGGAGGTATGGTGAAGGATATTTTCAAAGGGAGCTTCAAAAGAGTTGGCAAGAGAGCAGCGGCCCGGCTGGGCAGTGCAAGCGATCCCTTTGATTCGTTTGATTGGATGGATGAGCTGCACAGGGAGTTCGGGCTGAAGCCTCTTTATTTTTTCCTGGTTTCCCCGAGAAGGGGCAGGTACGACCGGAATATATCACCGGGCAAGCCTGCGTTCCAGGCGTTAATAAAAAAGATCGCTGAGAGCTACCAAATCGGTCTTCATCCATCCTGGCGTTCCGGGGATGATGGATCTTTTGAATCGGAGAAAACATTGCTTGAGTACATCAGTGGCCGGAAGATCAGCAATTCGAGACAGCATTTTATCCGGTTTAAATTACCGGTCACCTTCAGAAGCCTGGTCAGGGCAGGGATCACGGATGACCATTCAATGGGTTATGGCTCGATAAATGGTTTCCGGGCATCGGCATCCTTCCCCTTTTATTGGTATGACCTGGAAAAGGAGGAACAAACCACTCTCCGGCTCCATCCCTTTTGTTTTATGGATGCCAATTCTTTTTTCGAGAAAAAACAATCGGCACCGGAGGCGAGGGAGGAAATGAAGGACTATTACCATAGGGTAAAAAAGGTAAATGGAACTTTTACCTGTATCTGGCACAACACCTTTCTTGGAACAGATCCCCTGTTCAAAGGATGGAGAGAGGCGTACAGGGAAGCAATTGAAAGTTTTTAGCAAGGTCATACGCCCTCGGGCTCGGGCTGTTCCGGAGGCGGCGTTCCTTTGAACGCCCGGTTCACCATATATACACCCAGCAGCGCAACAGCGCCGCCAACAGTAATGAATATGGTTATCTTTTCCCCGAAAAGTAAAGCCCCGCATAACACAGCTACCATCGGGTTCACATAAGCATAGATGGAAGCCTGCTCCGTCGGAAGATTCTGCAGGGCATACAGGTAAGCGATGAACGCGATGAGAGATCCGAAGATCACCAGGTAAGCAATGGAAGCCCAGGAACGCCAGGGAATGCTTGCGATGGAAACGGAATCTCCCGTCAGGCCAGTGAATCCCACGAGGAAACTACCGGAAATGAGCATCTGCAAACCGAGGCTGAAATACGGGTTGAAGTTCTCCGCCTGTTTTTTCGTGTAGAGCGTGGCAAATGCCCAGGTCCAGGTGGCGATAAGGGAAAGCAGGATCCCAAACCTGAAATCCGGGTTACTGAAATCATCTAAGTGCTGGTAAAAGATGATACAAACACCAGCGAATCCAAGCAGGAGACCGCCTATGGCCAGGTGTGGGATCCGTCTGGCTGATACAAAAAGACCGATTACAACAATCCAAAGAGGGAAGATCGCGCCCATAATGGAACCCAGGCCTGCGGATATATACTGGATCCCCCAGGTGCTTAACCCATTGCTTAAGACGAAATTCAGAAAGCTGAGCACCAGTACGGGTCCCCACTCTTTCCCTTTTGGAAGCGGCACTCCCTTGTAAAGGAAGAAACCCACATAAAGAAGTCCCGCAATGATCTGCCTGATCCCCGCCAACTGGAGGGCAGGCATATGACGAACACCTTCCTTTGAAGCGATCCAGGTGGTACCCCAGAAAAAGCAAACCAGTACAAGCGCGAAGAGAGCCTTTGTCTTTTTTCCTTTCCGGTGAATGGTAAGCGGATTCAGTACCGCGATTTTCTTAATGGTTCCGGCCGATGACTGAATGATGCTTTTATGAAACTCGAAAAAGTTCATTAATGTTTGAAATGTCTCATACCGGTGAGGATCATCGCCAGGTTATTTTTTTTACAATATTCCACGGATTCATTATCCCGGATGGACCCACCCGGTTGAATGAATGCGCTGATCCCTGCCTCGTGGCCCATCTTCACGCAATCATCAAAGGGGAAAAAAGCATCGCTTGCCATTACCGCATTCTTCAGTGAGAAGTCGAATTGTCCTGCTTTTTCGATAGCCTGCCTGAGAGAATCGATCCGGCTTGTTTGCCCGCAACCCTTCCCGATCAGCTGCCTGTTTTTAACCAGGGCGATCGCGTTTGACTTAAGGTGCTTGCAAACCAGGTTGGCGAACACCAGGTCTTTCTGTTCCTCGTCGGTGGTCTTTCTTTCCCCCACTTCCGTCCAGTGACTATAGTTCCCCTCATCTTTTCCCTGGGCAAGAACACCGTTCAAAACAGTTCTGAATTGTTTTACGGGGAGATTTTTTTCTTTCCACTGCAAAAGGATGCGGTTCTTCTTTGTTTTCAGGATATCCAGTGCATCCTGGTCAAAAGAGGGAGCGATCAAAACCTCGAAAAAGATCTCATTGATGGCTTCAGCTGTCTTCCTGTTTATTGTCTTATTACAGGCAAGCACACCCCCAAACGCGCTTTCCGGATCACCTGCAAGTGCGGCCTTCCAGCTTGCCTCAACCGTGGATCTTTGCGCGATGCCGCATACGTTGGTGTGCTTGACGATGGCAAAGGTTGTTTGATCGAATTCCGCGATCAGCTGGCAGGCAGCATCCACATCCACAAGATTATTGTAGGAGACCTCCTTGCCGTGCAGCTGGTCGAAAATATCTTCGAGATTTCCGTAGAAGACAGCAGTTTGATGTGGGTTCTCGCCGTAACGCATTGTTTTGGCAGGCGAAACGGAATGAAGGAATCTTTCGCCCCCTTCATCTTCAAAATACTTTGCAATCGCCACATCATAATTACCTACGATCTCGAAGGCCTTTGCCGCAAGGGACCTTCTCTGCGTGAGGGTTAGTTGCCCGTCCTGTTCGGTGATCATTTGAAGCAGTTTGTCGTAATCCTTTTTATCGCAGATCACGGCAACATCACGGAAGTTCTTGGCGGCGGCGCGGATCATTGAGGGCCCGCCGATGTCTATCTTTTCTATGATCAGTTTTTCATCCGTGGTGGATGCAAGGGTCTCTTCGAATGGGTAAAGGTCCACAATCACAAGATCGATCTCGGGGATCGCGTATTGTTTCATCTCATCAACGTGCTGCTGATCGTCGCGTTTGCCGAGGATCCCTCCGAAAACCAGCGGGTGTAGCGTTTTCACCCTGCCGCCAAGGATGGAAGGATACCGGGTGAGTTCTTCAACCGCAATGACCGGGACCCCCGCTTTTTCAAGGAATTCCCGTGTACCGCCGGTGGAATAGATCTTCACTCCATCCGATGACAGCTTTTGGGCGA
>CAMLEM010000026.1 GCA_946479005.1 uncultured Chitinophagaceae bacterium
GAGACTGCTGTTGATCAGCGGATACTTCTTAATGCAACGAACGATCGCTTCAATGAACAGGGGTGTAAAAGTGATCTTTGTCCCTTCTCTTTTTTCAAACTCCTTCTTGACCTTGTCGCGCCACATCACGAGGTTGGTGACGTCTGCCTCTGTGAAGCTGGTCACGTGCGGGCTTGTATGCTTGCTTCTCACCATATGATCGGCGATCAGCTTGCGCATCCTGTCCATTTCAATGATCTCTACATTGCCCGTATAATTGCCTACCTGGAAGTTCGACTGGGAGGATTGCTGGCTTTCCGGCGAATATTCACGCACGGCGGGCGCCTGTTGCTCCCTGGCAGGTGTTGCCGCGGTTGTTCCACCCTGGCGTTTCCTGCTTACATATTGCAGGATATCTTTCTTCGTCACCCTTCCTTCATTGCCTGTACCCGGTATGGATTCCAGTTCGGTCATACTGACTCCTTCGCTGGCGGCGATGTTCAGTACCAGGGGAGAATAGAATTTGGAAGAGGAGCCATTGCTGCGGGGTGTTCGGTATGTTTCCACCACCACGGCTTCCTCAGCGGTCTGGGCTTCGTGATGCGGTTGGCTGGAGACCGAAGAGGCTGAGGGGGATGAAGCAGCAGGAGTTGGGGTGATTCCCCCGGCTTCCTGGCTTGTTTTTATCCTCGCGATGACCGCACCGATCGGGACCACGTCATTCACTTTATATAATATCTCTTCCACCACACCAGCAGCCGTGCTGGGAACCTCGCTGTCCACCTTATCGGTGGCGATATCGAGGATGGTCTCGTCCATATTTACGGGATCGCCCGGTTGCTTATGCCATTTTAAAATGGTCGCTTCCATAATGCTTTCCCCGAGCTTGGGCATAACTAGGTCAACTGTCGCCATAATGCGCCAAAGGTATGGAATTGGAAAAAAAGCTAGTCTTCTTCAGACTCGATCAGTTTACGAACCATATTCAGGGCCGTGATCGTGGTCATTTCCAAATTCCTCGCCCGGTCAAACCTGAAATTGAATTTCTCCGCGATTAACTGTTTCCTGCTTCCCACAGCGATCCAAACCTCGCCCACAGGCTTTTGTTCTGAACCTCCATCCGGACCGAGGATGCCGGAGGTCGCGATCACGTAATCGGATTGAAGCGCTTGCAACGCGCCTTTCACCATCTGGCGGATCGTGGGTTCGCTGACCGCGCCGTGCTCCTTTAAAATTTCTTCGGTCACGCCCAGGAGATCTGTCTTCACCTGGTTGTCGTAACTGATCACGCTCCCTTTATAATTGCTGGAAGATCCCGGGTCACGGGAGAGAAGATGAGCGAGATAGCCACCCGTACAACTTTCCGCCGTGCCAATGGTTTTCTTTCTCTCTTTGAGAAACTTGGCCACTGCCTGCGCGATGCTGAGGTCTTCATCGATCACCAGCCAGGGCTTTACCAGTTCCTTGAGTTTCGTGAACTCCGCTTCCAGTTCTTCTTCGAGTCTGTTCTTATCCGTTCCACTGGTGGTGAGCCTCAATCTCACCAGTCCATAGTGCGGAAGATAGGCCAGCTTCATATGCGGGGGAAGCTCTTCTTCCCAGTCTTTGATATTTTCGGCAAGATGGGACTCGCCCGTGCCGGCTGTTAGCAGGGTTTGATGTAAGATAAACGGGCGGTCAAATGCTTTTTCCAGGCGGGGCAGCACTTCTTTTTCCATAAGGCCCTTCATTTCGTGGGGAACCCCGGGAAGGGAAACAATAACCTTGTTCCCCCTGTTGAACCACATCCCCGGTGCAGTTCCTCTTTCATTCATCAACACGGTGCAGGTTTCCGGTACCTCCGCCTGTTTCCTGTTCCTTTCCAGGAGGGGAAGGCCCCGTTTGAACACTTTGTCAAAAAGGTATTCAATGAATTTAAGCACTTGTTCATTTAGCACGAGGCGGGTGTCGAAATATTCTGCTAATACTGGTTTTGTAATGTCATCAGCAGTAGGACCGAGTCCGCCCGTGATCAGGATGAGATCAGAGAGCGCTTCTTCCTGCTTTAATGCATTGAAGATCGCTTCCCGGGTATCGCCCACTGCTACGCGGCGATGCACCCAGATGCCGATCCGGTTCAATTCCTGGCTGATCCAGGCGCTGTTGGTATCGATGACCTGGCCGATCAGGATCTCGTCGCCGATCGTAATGATGGAAGCATTGATGGAGGGGTTCATTCAGGCAAAATTATTCATTAAAGCACTCTTATGCATAACTTCGGTTTGAGACAATCTATCTATGATCAGAACCTTTCTTATTTTATTGGCCTGCTTTTTCTTCGGGCCCGCCTTTAGCCAGTCGATCGGGGAGAAATTGCAAAAAGCGTTCCGTGCATTTGAGTCCGATCCCGCGATGAAAAACGGGATCAGCTCCCTTTACGTGATCGACGCGAAAACGGGAAAGGTGCTGTTTGATAGGAATTCAGGGATCGGGCTGGCCCCCGCCTCCACGCAGAAGATCATTACCAGCGCCTCGGCTTTCGAGATACTGGGAAAGGACTTCCGGTACGACACGGAATTATGGACTGCTGAAGATGAGGAAGGAAAAACGCTTCTCTTTATTGAGGGGAGCGGTGACCCTACATTGGGGAGCTGGCGGTATGGAAGTACGAAGCCGGAGATCATCACGGGGAAAATGGCGGAAGCCATCAAAAATCAGCAGGCGGGAACTCCTTTAAAAGGTCTTACCTATAATGCCCTGGCATATCCTGCAGAACAATACCCGGGGGGATGGATATGGGAAGATATTGGAAATTATTACGGCGCTGCAGCCGATATTCTGAACTGGAAAGAGAACCAGTACGATATTATTTTGCGGTCAGGGGATGAGATCGGGGATAGTGTGCAGATCGTTTCTCCTCCCGGCTCAGCGTTCGTCAACCAGCTGAGGTCTGCCGCGAAAGGTTCGGGCGACAATGCTTATGTTTATTTTCAGCCCGGGGAGATTAATTATGTGATCTCCGGTACCATTCCCATTAAGGAGAAAAATTTCAGGATCTCGGCATCCAACCCGGATCACGTTTCGACCTTCATCGGTGATCTTTCTTCGGCAATGAAGGAGCAAAACCTACCCGGGGAAGAGTTGGGGGATTTGGGGCGCCGGGGCGCGTTGGAACTTTCAGGGCGCTTAAAAATGAAAAAGCTGCTTTATGCACACCGCTCGCCTTCCCTGGATTCCATTGTGTATTGGTTCAACCGGAAGAGCATCAATCTCTACGGGGAGGCGCTGGTGAGAACCATTGCTTTCGAGAAACAGGGTTATGGGTCCACAGATTCGGGGATCGCCATCCTGCGCCGATTCTGGAGCGACAAAGGTATCGCGGAAGAAGAGTTGAACTTATACGACGGTTCCGGTCTTTCCCCACTGAACCGGGTAACCACCCGTGCCCAGGTGGAGATCCTTAAATTTGCGAGAGGCCGCACCTGGTATCCTGATTTCCTGGAATCGCTCCCCGAGTTTAATGATATGAAGATGAAAAGCGGAACCATTTCGGATGTGAAAGGATTCTGTGGCTATCACCGTTCCCGGGAGGGCAGGGAGTACATTTTTTCCTTTCTTGTGAATAATTATAATGGGAGAGCTTCAGCCATCGTTGCGAAGATGTACAGGGTGCTGGATGTATTGAAATGAACATTATTTATGAAAGAGCAGAATTATAAAAATCACAGCCGGATCCTCCCGGTCTGGCATTACCTGGTCGTCATCCTGCTACTTGCTCTCCTGGGGGGAAGCATCAACCATTTGCTCAATGTGGGCGACGGTGATCGATATTCGGCGGCGCTGCTGGTATTGATCTCGGTGATCTTCATTTTCTTTTACTGGTACACGAGGGCTTTCGCGCTTCGTGCACAGGACCGCGCGATACGCGCGGAGGAAAGATTAAGGCATTACCTGCTGACGGGCCAGCCCCTCGATCCCCAATTGAGAATGGGACAGATCATCGCGCTTCGATTTGCTTCCGATGCGGAATTTCCTGCGCTGGCAATAAGAGCAGTGAACGAGAAACTATCTCCCAAACAGATCAAAAAGGCGATCAAAGGATGGAAGGCAGACCATAACCGGGTCTGAAGCGCCGGGTCATAAGCCGAACCTGTCGAAGAAGGCAAGGTCCATCTCTAAGAACCAGGGCGACGCGATGGCCGCAGCCCATACCAGGAAGATGAGGATCTTGCCGGCAAAGGACAGATCCTGTATCAGGTGGCGGTGCAGCAGGCTTTGGATGATGCCCATTATCTTCTCTTCACGGGGATGGTAAGTATAAGGAGTTCCCGGAGCGATATCCCGGAAAGAGTTCGTGCTCGTGATAAGGATATCCCGGATCTTCCAGTAATCCGGATCGGGTAGGTCCTCATACGATACATCCGCGTTGATCCCTTCCTCCTCGATCCGTTTCTCTACCAATTTATATTTATTGTCGGTTTGCAACCGCATCAGCATCATCAACGGGAAGGTCCAGAGCAGTAGGTAGAGCATATGCCCCGTGTACCTGTACAGGCTCCAGGCGAACCAGGCCATCAGCCCGGCAGAAAGAACCACGAAGATCCGGCTGACCCACCCTTCCTCATCTAGGAAGACCCGGTTGAGCAATTGTCCGCCGTCAAGCGGGTAAACCGGGAAAAGATTGATGAGGTTGAGAATGATGAACAGCACGGCGATCCTCGAATAGTGGATGCCCAGTATGGTTTGCCCCGGATCATAAATGTCAGCGAGATAAAATCCTATGCCGATCAGGATCCCGGGTATCGGGCCCGCAAGAATGATAATGGCAGACTGCATTTGGGAAACTTCCCGCTTGCTCCCTGAAACATAGGCGCCCAGGAGGGGGATGAAGAAAATACCCAGGTCGTTATAACGGAAATATTTCATAGCCAGGAAATGACCCAGCTCGTGGATCATTACAATGGCGGTGATCAGCAGCAGGATCTCGTAGCTCGGGAAAACGTAATATCCCAATACAAGGTAAAGGGCGAGGCTGACGATGGACCTCATCCAGACATTGGCAGTATTATCAGCTTTCCGGTATTTGGGTGGATACGACAGGGCTCCGTCCATCGGTCAAAGATAGGGTGAGGTTATTTGCCAATGAAGCGGTCCAGGCTCCACTTCCCCGGACCGGTGATAAGGAGCACCAGGAAGGAAGCGAGGAAAAAAGCGGGCAGCTCTCCTTTGGAGAGGAAGATATCCCCCTTGTGTGAGTAAAAAACGATTACGGTCGTAACGATAATCAGCGGGATGAGAGCAAGCCGGGTCATCAATCCCATTACCACCAGCCCGGCACAGAAAAATTCAGCGAAAATGGTGAGCGCCATGGAAGCGGGACCTCCAAGACCAAAGGGATCGTCAAATGAAGAAGATCTCGAGGCAAAGCTGACAAGCTTTTGATAACCGTGAGGTATCATCAGTCCGCCGGCTGCCAGCCGGAGAAGAAAAAGGCCGAGTGAAATGGAGCGTTCGGAATACCGGCTGCTGAAAAGTTTTTTCATTGGGATGAATATTTGGGATCTGCGTTTTGCAAATTTTACGCTGCAATGTTAATGAAAGCCTATATCATTTGTTAAACACTTCTTATAACGCCGGTTTTCCACAACTGTTTGGAATGATGTTTGGTCTTAGCTGAAATATTTTGAATATTCGCGACGTTATCCCCCAACGGATTAAAGGACAAATTCAATGAAGAATCGATGTTTGCTTTCACTAGCCATCTGCCTCTCTCTTTTTGCGCGTTCACAACAGACCCGTTTTTATTCCGATCCCGAAACTCAATTCAAAGAAGCCAGGGAATATTTTCAAAAAGAGCAGTATAGCCTAGCCTGGCCCTTATTCAAGGAGCTGAAACAATCCGTCCGGGAAACCGATGTCGCGAACCGTACCGTGACGGTACAGGACATCAATTATTATTACACGGTCTTAGCCTTAAAACAAAACGAAGGAAGGGCGGAGGAAGATGCCCTTCAGTACGTTGAGGTGGAGAAGAACAATGCCCGCACCCAGATGATGAATTATCATTTGGGAGAGTATTATTTCAGGACGGGGAAGTACGCCGAAGCGGTCAATCGCTACGAAAACGCCAACATCTCCAACCTGAGCAACGAGGAGATCGCCAGCCTGAAATTCAACCAGGGTTACGCGTATTTCAACCTGCAAAGATTTGCTGAGGCGAAACAGTCTTTCAATGCCATCCGGGGAATGAAGGATGATCCGAATTACCTCGCAGCCAATTATTATTACGGATTCCTCGCATTTCGCGACCGCCAGTACAACGAAGCGCTGGAAAGTTTCAGGATCGTGGAGAATGATAAGAATTATTCAACCGTGGTCCCTTATTATATAGCACAGATATATTATATCCAGGGAAAGAAGGACGAAGCTATTACTTACATCCAGGGAAAACTGAGCAGCGGTTCCAGTTCGCAGTATTACGACCTGGAATTGAAACAGCTCATCGGTCACGCGTATTTCGAAAAAAAGGATTATGCCAAAGCCCTCCCTTACCTGGAAGATTATGTCAGCCGTTCAAAGAAGGTCCGCCGCGAAGATCTTTATGAACTTTCGTATGCTTATTACCAGTCGACCAACTATGCCAAGGCCATCGAGGGATTTAAACAGCTCAGTGGAAAGGATGACTCTCTCAGCCAGCATGCGATGTACCTGCTGGGAGATGCTTATTTGAAAACCGGTCAGAAATCAAACGCCCGGAACGCCTTTCTTTTTGGAGCGTCCAACAATAGTAATCAACGGCAGAAAGAGATCTCGCAGTTTCAATACGCGAAACTTTCTTATGAACTGGGTTACCAGGATGAGGCCCTGAATAGCTTAAACACCTTCGTGGCTAATTATCCCAATTCAGAATACATCGTAGAAGCAAAGGAGTTGCTTGTGGATGTTTTGGCCAATACCAATAATTATAAGGAAGCACAGGCCCTGTTGGCGACCATCAGCAATCCTTCGGAAAATGTAAAAAGAGTGTATCCACGGATCCTGTTTGGGCGAGCCGCGGAACTGATCAACGATGGACAGTTGAGAGAGGCGGATGAAACACTCACCGAGATCCTGGGGATGCCCTACAACCGTTCAGTACTTCCCTACACTTATTTCTGGAAAGGGGAGATCGGTTACCGCAGCAACCAATTGGATACCGCGATCAAGTACTATCATTTATATGTGGATGCGGGAGCGCCGGTAAGTGGAGAGGCCAATCCCACCAATGCGAAATATAACCTGGGTTATGCTTACCTGCGTAAGGAAAATTATCCTGTTTCACTCCGGTATTTCGAGCCCCTGATGAAAGCCCCCGCATTGAATACGGACGCTTTTTCACAGGATGCGTATATCCGAACGGCCGACAACTATTTTATGCTGAAGGATTACAGCCGCGCGAAGGCAATGTATGATAATGTGGTCCGGCTTTCCTGGCCGGCCGAGGACTATGCCACTTTCCAGATCGCGATGCTGGCCGGAGTGCGGTCTGCCAACGAGAAGATCGCCCTGATGAATACGATGATCCGGAAATTCCCGCAGTCATCCCTGGTGAACGAGGCGACACTGGAGATCGCAAATACCTATATGGCCAATGAGAGGTGGAGAGAAGCCATTCCTTATCTGCATACCCTGATCTCCGCTTCCGGTAATGACGAAATGAAGCCCAACGCCTATATGAAACTGGGGCTGGCCCATTACAATATGGACAACAATACCGATGCGCTGAAGAATTTCAAATACGTGGTGGATAATTATCCTAACTCGGTCAGCGCGGAAGATGCGCTCGACAACATCCGAACCATCCTCCTCGAGGACGGCAGAACGGACGAGTACACTTCGTATATGCGCGAGATCGGAAGGCCATTGACAGCGGACACGGAAGATTCGCTGACTTATTTCGCGGCTGAAAAACTGTACGATGATCAGAAACTGAATGAGGCCCTTTCGGCATTCAACAATTATGTGCAGCGGTTCCCCCGGGGCGAGCACGTGCTGGACGCGCAATTCAACCGGGCAGAGATCTACAATGTGAAAAAAGACTGGCCCAACGCGCTAGCGGCATACGAGGCTGTTGCCGCGGAGGCTCCCAACCAATACGCGGAACGCTCGGTTCTTACGGCCGCACGTATCGCTTTCTTTGAGTTGAAGGATTACCAGAAATCGGAGCGATATTATATACAGTTAAAGGGTGTCACCCAAAGCCAGGAGGTGAAGCTCGAAGCGATGAGGGGCCTGCTACGCAGCCAGTACCAGCTCCAGAAATGGACCGAAGCGGTCGAGAACGCGAAAGAACTCACCGCCGCGAAGGGAGGTAGCGCCGACGATAAGTCCCTCGCGAATATGGCCATCGCCAAATCCTACCAGGTGAACGGGCAGCACGATCTCGCCATCACTAATTTCAAATCGGTGGTGCAATTCAATAAGGCCGCGCTGGCAGCCGAGGCGAGATACGAGATCGCCAATAGCTGGTTGCAACTCAACAGGCTTCCCGATGCTGAAAAAGCGGCGATGGAAACCATCAGCAAAGCGGGGTCCTATGATTACTGGACTACGAAGGCATATATATTATTAGGAGAGGTGTTCTACCGCCAGGAGGATTACTTCAATGCCAAGGCCACCTTGCAAAGCGTGGTGGAGAACACCATCAATCCTGAACTGAAGGCCGAGGCGCAGGAAAAATTGAACAAAGTGACAGACGCCGAAGGAAGATCGAGCAAAGTGGAGGATGATAATTAATTAATAAATGAAACTAACCCGGATGCGGACCATTCATAAAATAGCTTTTCTACTGGTACCCGTGCTCTCTTTCCAGTCTTTGTACGCCCAGCGCGACACTACAGGAAAGGGATCCATTGATATCACTTCGAGTTTCAAGCCGGTGCTCAGGCATACGGCGAAGATCAATTTCCAGGCATCGCCGCCGCCTGCCGACACCACGAAGACCCGCCAGACCTACAATATCCCCAACCAGAACCTGCTGTTTGCCTACCAGCCAGGATCCTTAAAACCCCTTGCTTTTGACGTGGACTCGGGAGGAAGGTTTGATAACAGTAGTTATATCAAGGCAGGTTTTGGTAGCCTCAGGACTCCGTTCGTTCAGGCAGGTGTAACTTTTGGTGATGGAAAGACCGCGGGGCTGAACATTTTCGCGAAGCACGTCGGTTCGGATGGAAAAAGAGATTTTCAGAAATTCAATAGCACGGATGTAAAGCTGGCCGGGTTCTTTAAATCCGGCAATAACCTGGAATGGGACGCCCAGGTAGGAATGAACCAGTACCGGACCTTCAAATACGGGTTTGAACCACAAACGCTGGGATTCCCGGATGATTCCATTCGCGTGAATTTTCAAACACTTTCTGCCAGGCTGGCGATGCATAATATCAATAAAACAGATTTCGGGCTGACCTATTGGCCCGAATTGAAGATCGACGTGTTCAGTGATCACCTGAAGAACAGTGAGAGCAATACGGTACTGAACCTTCCCCTGGAAAAGACCATCGGAAAAGAGAAAGAATGGGCGGTGAAGCTGGGCATCACTTTCGACCTGACGAGGCTTTCTCCCACTGATAAGTCGGTCGTGAATAATACAATGTATTACATCTCGCCTTCGGTTTTATACAAGACTTCCCGTATCAATGTGCAGGCTGGGATCCGGCCCTCCTGGGATAATGGCACCTTCAAAATGTTCCCGAACATCCTGGCCGATCTCAGTACTTCGGATGAGCGATTCACTTTTATGGCGGGTTGGACGGGTTATGTTAGAAAGACGACCTACCAGTACCTGGCTTCTCAGAATCCGTGGCTATGGATGCCGCTGGACTACAGGAACACCTGGATCGAAGAGCGTTTTGCCGGCTTCAAGGGTTCGGTGGGTGACCATCTCACTTACGCTGCCAAGGTCGGTTTCAACAAACTCACGAATCAGCCCCTGTTCATTAATGATACCACGGCCGGGTTTGGAGGAAAATCCTTCCGCGTGGTGAATGAAAGCCGGATCAACGTGGTGAACTTCGGCGGAGAACTAGGATATACGGTGAAGGAAAAATTTTCGGTGATCACGGGCTTACAATTTAACCAGTACACGGGATTAAAGGACAATGCGGAGGCCTGGGGACTTTTGCCACTCGAGTTGAAAGCGGCTATGCGCCTCCAGGTCATCAAAGACCTCTGGCTTAAAGGAGATTTGTTCGCCTGGACAGGCCCCCGTTATATGAAGAACGACGGGTCGCCCGGTCGCCTGGGGGGTGCCACGGATCTCAACGCCGGCCTGGAATTCAAGGTCACCAAAAATATCAGTCTCTGGACCCAGTTCAATAATCTTTTCAATAAAAGCTACCAGCGGTGGAACCAGTACCCGGTCTACGGGTTCAACTTCGTGGGCGGAGTTGTATTTTCGTTCGATCAAAAGAACTGAAATGTACGCTGAGCTGCATCAGTACCTCATACAACATCGCATTTTACCGGTGCCGGGCCTCGGCACTTTTTTATTGGAGCGCAGACCTGCGGAAGCGGATATTCCCAACCGCGTAATCCTTGCGCCCACCTACCGGGTGAATTATAAACCGGAGGTGGAACCCATCCCCAAACATTTTTTTAGCTGGCTTGCCCATATCCTGAATGTCACCGACCGGGAAGCCCAAATAAGGTTTGACAGTTTTGGATCAAAATTGATCGGGGATGCGAAGCAGGGAAAGATCGTGAAATGGCAGGGGGTGGGGGAGATCCGCCGGAAGAATGAGCAGTTCCTGTTTACACCGCAGGTGCTGACCGTTGAGCAACCCGTACCATCTATCAAAGTGATCAGGCAACACGCGGAACACCAGGTAAGGGTGGGAGAGGATGTTCGAAGCTCGGGGGAGATGACCAGGATGTTGAAGCCGGAAACTTCACGTAGAGGTTACCCGTTGTTAATACCTGTACTCCTGCTAATTTTATCAATTGCGTTTATCGCCTGGTATTTCATTACTAATGGGGTCACACCAATTGCGAGATAATCTCTATTTGGACGCAACGAACGCAAAGAAGCGCAAAGAACGCCACTTTAAT
>CAMLEM010000027.1 GCA_946479005.1 uncultured Chitinophagaceae bacterium
GGTGGCGTAGAGGATCCTGGGAAAATCCCAGCCAGTTGATCTCATTAAAGCCATTTGCGTGCGTGACCTGGCCCCAGGCGAGTTCCCAGTTCTGGAAATTGCCCATTTCAAAATCGAGGTTGGGCGGACAGGTAACTTGCGCACTCATTCTCGTGCAGCATAGAAAAAAAAGCGCAACAGCAATATAGTTTTGGAAACGGCGCATCGTTCGGACTCCTAATATACCCCCATTTGCGCGCATTAAAAAAGGATTAAAACAGGAAAGGGAGCATTTCTGCTCCCTTTCTAATTATAATCGTATGAGCCTCAGAAGGCCTTTTTCTCCCCGGGGTTATTTCCTTTTTCAAAATCACCACCGTAGATCATTACCAGCTTCGATTTGTCGAAATACTGGCGGAGCGCAGCATTGACCTTTTCCACGCTTAGGGCCTGGAGCTTCTTTTCGAACTCCGTAAAGTCATCCAGGTCTTTTCCATCCCGGAGATAATTGCGGAGTTGTGTGGCCAGGTAGTTATTAAGACCAAGATAAGTGCGATTCTGTTCCAGCAGGCTCTTCACCGATTTGTCCAGCTCATCCTTGGTGAACCCTTTGGAGATCGCCTTATCGATCTCCTGGTGGATCGCCGAATCCAGCCTTCCCTTATAGATAGGGTTGAAGAACGCATAAACTCCCCAATTCAGGGCGTCGAACTTATGATAACTGTTCAGGTAAGATCCGGCGCCATAGCTCATCCCTTCGTTTTCACGCAAACGCTGCGGGATCCTGGAGGAAAGAAAAGCACCTCCTCCCAACAGCTCATTCGCCATAAATACAGCAGGGTAATCAGGGTTCTGTTCATTCATTGGGATATTGATGCTACCCAAGAGCATCGCATTGGTCTTATCGGGTGTGTTGATCGCTTCCGTAGTGCCTTTCACATCAAAATGGCGGATGGCGACCTGTTCGAATTTTGCGGGGCTGTTCCAGTTACCAAAGGTTTTCTGTAAAAATCCCTTTACGATATTCTTATCCAGCTCTCCCACAAATGCTGACACCGAGTTGTTGGCTCCATAGAACTCCTTATAAAACGCCTTCACATCTTCCAGTTTGATCTTCGAGAGATCTTCCAGCGTTTCATCCGAAGAACTGGCGTAGGCAGGATGGCCTTTGGGGTACCGGGTGGTAAGCTTGGCTAATTTTTCAGAAGCCACCGTTTGGGGATCGCTTTTATTCGCCTCCACGGAAGCTTTCATTTCAAGGATCACCTTCTCAAATTCGGAAGCATCAAATTTGGGATTCCGAAGAAGATCATCAAGCAGGTTCAGGGCTGCCTGGAGATTCTGCTTATCTGTATTGATCGTGATCCCGATTCCGCCCAGCCCACTATTGATGCTGATGTCGGTCTTGATCCTGTCGAGCTCATCAGAAATATCTTTTTTGGAACGGGTAGTGGTACCTGTCTTCAGCATCTGGGCAACCACCGAAGCCACCAGGGATTTATTGGCGAGGCTGGTCTCATCTCCAAATCGGATCGAGATATTGGCATTGATCTTATCGCCTTTCGTGGGTTTTTCCAGCAATGCATATTTGGCACCATTCGCTAAAGTCCCATACTCCGTATTCTTTTTGATATTGGCGATGCTGCTTTCAAAATTGGCCTTCTGGGCAGCCACTTCTTTTCCTTTATAACCACTGAGGAGCTTACTGATGTCAGGCGTTTCCTTAACGATGGTCCTGTCGGGAGCCGCATCGGGAACGAACACGCCATAGGTCCGGTTGGAGGGTTTATAATATTTCCGTGCAGCAGAACGAACATCATCCAGGGTTAGTTTTTCCACGCGGTCACGGTAGAGGAACCACAATCTCCAGTCCCCCGCGCCCACGAATTCAGTGAGACCGATCGAGAAATTGATCGTTTTCGACATCGCGTCCTCGATTCCTTTCAGGATGTTGTTCTTCGCCCGGGTCAGGTCTTCCTCGGTGAAATTCATTCCCACCACATTGTCTGCAGCGAGAAGGAATTCCGTCTTCACGCTGTCAATATTCTTATCCCTGGGAACTTCCAGCTCGAAATAGGAAAAGCCCGGATCGTAAAGTGTAAGGGAGTACCCATTGATCTTGGAAGCCATTTTGCTTTCCACCAGCTTTTTGTAAAAATAGCCGGAAGGATCATTGGTAAGGATCTGGATCAGGGCATCATTGGCTGCGTAATCTTCGTCAGCCACCGAGGGTGTGTGATAAGCCATCCCGATATACTGGATATCACCTGTGCGGCGAAGCGTTACATTCCGCTCGCCATCCTGCGGAGGCTCTACGGTGTAAGTGGGTTGCAGCACCCGGGTTGGTTTGGGAATGGGACCAAAATACTGCTGAACATATTGCAGGGCCTTCTTCTCATCAAATTTCCCGGCGATGATGAGCAGGGCGTTATCCGGCTGGTAATATTTTTTATAGAACGCATAGAGGTTGTCGCGTTTCACTCTTTCAATGTCCTCCTTGCTTCCGATGGTTGACTTTCCATAGTTATGCCAGAGGTACATCGCGGAGAGTATCCTTTCATTGAGTACGCCGCTGGGTGAATTTTCCCCTATCTCAAATTCATTTCTCACCACGCTGAATTCTTTCTTCAGTTCATCGGGAAGGATCTTGGAATTCACCATCCGGTCGGCTTCCATATCGATCGCCCAGCGCAGGTTTTCATCTGAAGCGGAAAGGATCTCGTAATAATTCGTCCTGTCGTACCAGGTGGTGCCGTTGGCGAAGGCTCCTTTGTCGGCAATGGCCTTCTTAATGTCGGTGAATTTCTTGCACTGCTTGAACAGCATATGCTCCAGCAGGTGGGCCATCCCGCTTTCTCCATAGCCTTCGTGCCGCGAACCGACTTTATAAACGATATTGACGACAATGTTCGACTGGGAGGGATCGGGCATTAACAGCACTCTCAGCCCGTTCTTCAGTTCGTATTCTTTGAGACCTTCCACAGTGGTCACCAGCTTCGGCGCATCCGTCTGCGCATACAGCAGGGTGGCATTAATGGCAAGGAAACAAAGCGATAAAACAGTAGCTTTTATTAATCGCATAGTCCGTGATTTTTTTAAAGATACGGGGTAAGTGCAAAACCGGGGCTGACCCCCAGGGCGGGTGGTTCTTAATTGATACGAACGGTCATTTTAATTGACCGTGAGCGTTTTGCATTAGAGTTTCTTACCGTATAAGCGTGATGGTGCCTTTTTCGGTCTGGGTGACCCCGTCTTTGTTGATGAATTCCAGGATCCAGACGTAAACCCCGGGGTTCTGCTCCTGCCCCTGGAACTTTCCATCCCACCCTTCCCCGTAGGTGCGTGAATGAAAGAGCAGCTGGCCCCAGCGATTGAAGACTGAAAAGCTTTTTAGTGATTGCATTCCGACGAGGTAGGGTTTTACGAGATCGTTCAATCCATCCCCGTTAGGCGTAAATGCCGTCGGAAGATAGAAACCCGGTTTCTTAAGGATCTGCATCAGGATGGTATCCGTTGTTACACAGGTGTGCAGGTCGGTGATCTCGATGAGATACTCAACGTCGTTGCCCGTGGCGATGAATTCGGTGAACCTTGTATTATAGCTGGTAAGCTGCACTGCCGGGCTCCAGGAATAATTACTGCCAATGGAATCTCTCACGTGGATGAAATGCGTGCTGCCTTCCGGGACGGTAATGGTCCTGTACCGGACCCCGTCGTGAGAATCATTTACCTGCACCTCCTTCGTAATGGTTTGCGGGTCGTCTTCACAACCCAGGGATACCAATTCAAGGGTCACGTTTTTCTTTCCCCGGGTTGAATATATAACGGGAGGCGGATCCTTCACGCCCGAACCGGGACCGCCGTTATCAAACGACCAGGAGTAGTTCACCAAGCTCGAACCATTCTCATTGCTGAGGTTCAGGAACTGAACAGGCCTGTCGAGACAAACAGAATCCCAGGAAAAATCAGGTATGCCATTCGATAATACCCAGGTGTCTATGGTCGTGCTGTCCTTGCAACCCCATTGCGTAGTGCTCACCAGCTCCGTAGTGTACCTGCCCGGGGCAGGAAATGATTTTGTGGCGTTAAGTGTGGGCGAATTCGTTCCATCAGGAAACTCCCAGTTATGGGTCATTGTCGAGCCGTCGCTGACCGATGAGGCATTCGTAAAGACAAAATTATTCGTGAAACTGCAAAGGGTATCATCAGCAACCGTGATGCCTGCAACTGGAAGCGGGTGCACATTTATCTGGACAGATCGCGTAGTATCCGTACATCCTCCCTGGATAACCTGCGCCCAGTAGTTCCCGGTCGCCGTGGGTAGGAAGTTCTGAGATGTGGCACCGGGCAAGGGCGTGCTCGCATCATACCACTGGATGGAGCTCAGGCCGGCATTGAGCGAAAGGGTTGCAGGCGTTTGCGGTTCGCAGAAATCATTGGGTCCTGTCAGCTGTAACAGGGTATCTACCTTGAACGTGGAAATGTAGGTGGTATCCATCGAGAAGCATCCTGTGAGGATATCGGTTGTTTTCACGATGAATTCTTCAGGTGTGGGAGAACTGGTCCAGGCAAATGGATTGGAACTTGTGGAGTTGCTCACCTGGCCCGCGGGCGTCCACTCATAAGTATAACCCATTGTGGAGGGGCCACCGATCTGAACCTGGCTGGATTTACAGATCACCTGGTCTGGACCGGCGTTTGAGACCGGTTTGGGCGACACTGTAATGGTGGCATAAAGTGTATCCTTGCACCCGAAACCCGGATAAGGGTTCACCACCACGGGTATGATGGTCCCTACCGTTGGGGCGGGATTCATATAAAGCGTCTGGGTGGTGGCAATGGGCGTGCCGAAAGAAGGATCCGCATACCATTGATAGGTTTCAAAACCATACGGAGCTGTCAGCGTGATCTCATCATCTCCCTGGCAGATCGTACTTCCCTGGATGGCGCCATTGCAATTGGTGTTCACATCGATGTATGCATAACCAAAATGCCCAAGCTGGGTACATTCGGTGGCGATAAATTCAAGTTCGATCGTTTTTCCCGCCAGCCCGGTAAGATTAAGTGTTACCGGTGTCCAGTCTTTATAAAGCACCTGCGGATTAATGGGGGACTGAAGAAAGCCCGGCAGGCTTGAAGAAGCCGTGAAATCAAAATCCACGCAGGGTATGTTCGCTCCCGTGGAAAGATCTCTTATTCGCGCCCTGAATCGCGGCTGTGCTTCCGTTGTGTGCGTTGGATTTTCAAGCACTACCGCGTAATGAAAGAAAATGGAGAACTGCGTCACTCCAACGGGGATCGTGTAAGTGTAGGAGATCCCGCTGGCCTCACGTCCCACACCCCCATTCAGGCTGGCAGTACCATTACCCAGCTTTGCGCTGAAGCCGCTGCCATTGGGGCAAATCCTTGGAAAACCGCCATAAGGGTCCACCCCTGCCATTGCCTGGGTGACTATCGAATGCCTGTCGAAAACCGGGGGACCGATGCTTGTCCAGGTGATGGTATTGAGACCGGTGCCGGGATCCACTCCTACTGTGCCCGCCCGGCAGATCCAGTTACTGAAATCTCCCATTTCAAAGTCCATATTCGGTGGACAAAAACCGGATTGTGCCCGCGAATGCAAATAGGTGAGGCTGAAAAAAACAACTGCAACCAGTGTTTTCGAAAAGGCGGGAAACATGTATTCAGAAAATTGATACCAAATCTATTCAAAAAAAACGAAAAGCACGAAAGGGCCCAAAGCCTGTTTCGCTAAAACATTGTTTCTTTGCACCACTTCATTGAACACTCAAAATCAATCAACCAATGAGCATCATCGCCGACGTTTTCGCCAGACAGATCCTCGACTCCAGGGGAAATCCCACGATCGAAGTGGACGTGATAACCGATGAAGGAGCGGTGGGCAGGGCGGCCGTTCCCAGCGGAGCCAGCACAGGCGCGCACGAGGCGGTGGAACTTCGCGATGGCGATAAGAAGCAATACCTGGGAAAAGGTGTGATGAAAGCCGTGAAAAATGTGAATGAAGTGATCGCCCCGGCGCTTTATGATTATGATGTGGCCGACCAGACGGGCATTGACCAGATGATGATCGCGCTGGATGGCACCCCGAACAAAGCGAAGCTCGGGGCCAATGCCATTCTCGCCGTGAGTATGGCTGTTGCCAAAGCAGCGGCGGAAGAATCCGCCCTTCCCCTATATCGCTACATCGGGGGAACAAATGCAAAACTGCTGCCGGTCCCGATGATGAATATCCTGAACGGGGGCGCCCACGCGGATAACAAGATCGATTTCCAGGAATTTATGGTGATGCCTGTAGGAGCGAAAACCTTTAGTGAAGGCCTGCGCTGGGGAGTGGAGATCTTTCATTCACTCAAATCGGTTTTAAAGAAAAAAGGATACAGTACCAATGTGGGTGATGAGGGTGGTTTTGCTCCCGACATCCAAAGCAATGAGGAAGCCATCGAGACCGTGCTCGCCGCGATCACGGCAGCAGGATACAAACCGGGTTCGCAGGTGATGATCGCGATGGATGCCGCCAACACCGAACTCTGGAACGCGAAGAAGAAAAAATATGTTTTTCATAAGAGCAGCGGGAAGGAAATGACGAGCGAGCAGCTCGTCGCCTACTGGTCGTCCTGGGTGAAGAAATACCCCATTGCTTCCATTGAAGATGGAATGGCTGAAGACGACTGGCAAGGCTGGAAGATGCTTACGGAAGAAGTGGGCAGTAAATGCCAGCTCGTGGGTGACGATCTTTTTGTAACGAATGTGGATCGCATCCGGCAGGGCATTGACAAGCACATCGCCAATGGATTGCTGGTAAAAGTGAACCAGATCGGAACGATCACCGAGACCATCAATGCGGTAACGCTGGCACAGCACAACGGCTATAACACCATTATGAGCCACAGGAGCGGGGAAACAGAGGACACTACCATTGCCGACCTGGCGGTGGCGCTCAATTGCGGGCAGATCAAAACGGGTTCAGCATCGAGGTCTGACCGGATGGCAAAGTATAATCAATTGCTAAGGATCGAAGAATTGTTGGGCGATTCAGCCGTTTATCCCGGGGGAAATATTAAATTTGGTAAATAGACCCATTATCTATCTATGAAATTACTTTCCCGCTTCTCCAACAAGTACTTCATTTCCTTATCAGCCTTTCTTGCCATTATGTTCTTTTTTGATAAGAACGACCTGCTGACACAGGCAGAAAGACGCAGGGAACTGCGGGACCTCAGGGAAAGCAAGGCCTGGTATTCCAGCCAGATAGCCACGGAAACCAATGAGTTGGAGGGGTTAAAAAACAATCCCGCCACCCTGGAAAAGTATGCCCGGGAAAAATACCTGATGAAAAAAGACAACGAGGACCTTTTCCTGGTATCGGAAAACCCCGATACTGACAAGAATTAGGTTTCCAGGCACAATATTGACTCCTCTCCCCCGTTAATATTCCGGACATTTTTCATATATTCAGTTCCGACTGGATACACTGGACACACTAATCGGTAATTAATGACAAATTTTACCCCCGAGGATCTGTTATTGTATTTATACAAAGAGACCTCAACCACACAAACCCGGGATATTGAATCAGCTTTAGAAAAGGATTGGACATTGCGTGAAAAACTGGCCGTTCTCAAAGATTCCATCAGCCGGCTCGACAAACTGACCACTTCGCCACGCACTGAAGTTGTATTGAATGTTCTGAACCAGGCCAGGGAGCATACCTCTGAAGAAGTTCAGTAAAACGCTCCTCGAAAACGATTTAGCATCCCGAAACATCGGGATGCTTTTTTATTTCCCAATATCTTGCGGTATGACCCGCCGGGAGAAATATCAATTCGTGATCGCCTACTTCAGGGAAAATATGCCCGAAGCGGAGACCGAACTGGATTATGAAGGCCCCTACCAGCTGCTGGTAGCCGTTATCCTTTCCGCGCAATGCACGGATAAACGGGTGAACCTCACTACGCCTGCCTTTTTCAGGAAATATCCAAATACCCGGGCTTTAGCAAAGGCTTCGGAAGAAGATGTGTACGAACTGATAAAAAGCATTTCTTATCCCAACAACAAAACCAGGCACCTGCTTGGGATGGCCCGGATGGTGGAGGAAAAATTCGGTGGGGAGATCCCGATGAAGGTGGAAGACCTGGTTCAACTGCCGGGGGTGGGAAGAAAAACAGCCAATGTGGTCACTTCCGTGATCGAAAACCAACCCAACCTGGCCGTGGATACGCACGTTTTCCGGGTCAGCCGGCGGGTCGGACTGGTTCCCGAAACCGCCACCACCCCCCTCGCCGTAGAAAAACATCTGCTTCGATATCTCCCGCAGTCGCTGGTGCACCGGGCCCATCAGTGGCTGATCCTTCACGGGAGATATGTTTGCGTGGCCAGGCGGCCCCGCTGCGAGGAATGTGGTATCCGCCCGGCCTGCCGCTATTTTCAGCGTATGGTCAAAAAACGCCCGGTCCGCTAATTCACAAAGACGGGCCCGTTTTTCCACGCATAACCGCCGGGGTGGCGAACTCCCGGGAGATTTCAATACTTTTAATGCCACCTCCGTTTCCTGTGAACCTCCTCCCTGGAAAGCCATCTAAACCAAGCTGCTGATGAGAACTTTTTCACTTGCCCTCCTGCTATCCCTTTGCCTTTCCTGCCTGGAGCTTCGTGCCCAGAACTATTTTTTCAATGATAAATATTACGAGACGCCCCTGGTCTTCGAGATCGGCCTTAGCGGGGGCGTAATGAACTCACTCACCGATCTCGGGGGAAAAAAAGGAGAAGGAAAGAATTTCATCAAAGACCTGCGATGGGTATATGCCAAACCCACCTATGGTATGTACGCAATGGGCATTTACCGGAATGCGGTCGCGGTGAGACTGGAAGGGACCTTTGGGGAAGTGTCCGCATACGACAGTGTTTTGAAAGAAGTGGCTTCGTCTACCAATGGACGTTATGAAAGGAATCTCAGCTTTAAAAGCCGGATTTCCGAAGTACAGCTCGGTGCGGAAATACATCCCTTTTATTTTCGGAATCCCGACCGGGAACCGCCCCCGGTTTCGCCCTACATTTTACTGGCGTTGGGTTATTATTCCTTCAATCCCCAGGGTTATTTGAATGGACAGTGGTATCCCCTTCAACCCCTGAGAACAGAAGGACAGGGATTCGCGGAATACCCTGACCGGAAGCCCTATGAGCTAAGCCAGATCAATTTCGGGGTGGGCGGGGGAATCAAATACGAGATCAACCCGATGTTCAATGCGAGACTGGAATTGAACCATCGCATCCTGCGCACGGATTACCTGGACGATGTGAGTACCACCTATATCGATCCTTCTCTTTTTCACGCTTACCTCCTCCCGAACCAGGCGGCCATTGCCGAGCAGATCTCTTTCCGTACAGATGAATTAAAGCCCTCTGACCTCTATCCCATCGGCAGCCAGCGGGGAAATCCAAAGGAAAATGATTCTTATTTCACGATCACCCTGAAGCTGGGGGTCGTTTTCGGGCGCCAACTTCGTTGAATTACAGGGTGATACCCAGGTGAAAAATCCAAATCCCAATTTCCAATACCAAATCCGGGATCTGGATTCCGGAATCAAAATATCCCTAAAGTGGTAGGACGCTACCGCATAAAATTTTTTAGCTTTGTTGGCTTATGCAGGACGGGAACCTGAACATACACGAATCTCTCTTCAACAGCTATCTTTCCTTCAGGCCGCTGGTTCAGGCACTGAAAAAAAACATTGCCGAAGGAAACCCGGGGATGCAGAAGCTCTATGGCCACGTGGTAGCGGAATTCGAGGCGCACCCGGAATTGCTGGAAACGATCACGGATACCAAGATCCTGCACCCCTACACCGAACTGATCGAGGAGTTATTGTCCGCTGTATTCCCTCCCACCACAGCCAATTTTATGTACGGGGTGGCAATGCCCTTCAAGTTCCGGGCGGTTTATGTTTCCCCCCGGTTCAAAGAGAACCTGCTGAAGCCAGGGACCAACGAGATCGAAGTGCCCGGTGCCAAGGCAGAAGTATCGAGGAGCCTGAATGAACAGCGGCTCCAGTTCGCCTACGGGCTTATCCTCAATAAATACCTGAATCATAACAGTCCGGATACTTCCCGCCTGACCTATGCCTACACCGATGAAGACACCGGGCTTACCCGGTATATGGAGATCCGGCTGGATGGCCGTTTCATCGATGTAAAACCTGTGGGTGAACTGCCTGAAATGCCCAAAAGTCTTCTCGATCCCCAGACCAACCGGTTAATGACGCTGGAAGAATTGATGAACATTGTTTGTATCGATAAATTCCAGTTTGAAGGGGTCACAGTGATGCGGGTAAACGATGTTACAGAGCAGGCGGTGATCGCGGAGATCAAGAACACCCTGATCGAAACAAATGCTTTCTCCAACCAGGAGATCTACAACCAGCTGGAAAAACACATTCAAAGCCTGGTGGGATTGAAAGACCTGAGCGTGGGGATCACTCCCTTTTTTAAGATCAATGGCCACTATATCTATTCAGACCTGCATAATAACAACAGTCTCCTGTTCAAGCATTTTCAAACCACGGGCGATAAGGATGAGATCAGCGATTACAGTAAACTTCTGTTCCGGGATAACGGCAACCCGGTCCTTTTTGAAACCCTGAACGAAGACGTCCTCAGCGAGGTCCAGAGCCTCCAGTATTATTACAAGGATGGCGCGAGAAGTATGATCATCTGCCCCTTGAGAAGGCCCGAGGGACTTATCGGGATGCTGGAGATCGTTTCCAAGATCCCCGGGGAGTTGAAACCCATTCATATCAACCGGGTGGAGCCGGCCCTGGCCCTGTTCACCCTGGGACTGGAAAAAAGCCTGGAGCAACTGAACGGAACGGTAGACAGCGTGATCAAGAAAAAATTTACATCCGTACAGCCTGCCGTGGAATGG
>CAMLEM010000028.1 GCA_946479005.1 uncultured Chitinophagaceae bacterium
GCTGCAGGTTCTGTATGGCTGCCTGTCCCTATTCAACCCGCGTATTCAATTGGGAAACCCCGGAAATGCCGGCTGAAGTGGCCAGCCAGAAATATTCCTGCGAAACCAGTGTGCCACAGAAACTGGGAACGGTGGGCAAATGTGATTTCTGCCCGGATATGGTTCGCAAAGGAGAGCTTCCTCACTGCGTCTCCGCTTGCCCCAATGGTGTCTTCTTCTTTGGTGATCTCAATGAAGATTCCGTAACCAACGGTGCGGAGACCTTCCGTTTCAGTGACCTGGTCAAAGACAAGTCCGGCTATCGCCTGATGGAAGACCTGGGAACCAAGCCCAGCGTTTATTATCTCCCTCCCGTGAACAGGAACTTCCCTTACGAATCAGGACTGGAGAATGCCAAAGAAGACGTTAGTAATCACTCACACTAAAAATCGTTTGTCGTGAATACAAAAGCCTTGCCCGCAGAAGAGATCATCAGGGATCTTTCACCCCGGGCGTTTGGAAGAAGAGGAAAGATCTGGACGGGCATCCTGATCCTCATTTGCCTGGTCGGAGCATTCGCTTATTACCGGCAGCTGCGCCACGGACTCGGTGTAACGAATATGGGGGATTTTGTTTCCTGGGGAATCTATATATCGAATTTTGTATTCTTCGTGGCCATCAGCCTGGTAGGTTCGCTGATCACCGCCATTTTCCGTCTCGCCAATGTGCACTGGAGCACCCCTCTCACAAGGATCGCCGAGATCATTGCGGTGTCAGCAATAATGTTCGCTTCATTGATCATCATCGTGGATATGGGGAGACCCGAAAGGCTTGTCAACGTGATAGCGCACGGAAGGATACAGTCACCGATCACCTGGGATGTGGTCGTGATCACCACTTATTTTTTCATCAGCCTGATGCTTCTCTACCTGCCACTGCTGCCCGACCTGAAGATCCTGAACAACCTGAAGTCAAAGTCTCCGCGGTGGATCAGCAGGATCTACAAATTCCTGGGATCATTCTGGAAGGGAACGCCCGGTCAGAACCGGATCAATAACCGGTCCATTGCCATTCTTTGTATCCTGATCATCCCGGTCGCGTTCAGCATTCACACGGTCACCTCCTGGTTGTTCGCCACTACGTATCGGCCGGGGTGGGACAGCACCAACTTCGGCGCTTACTTCGTTTCGGGTGCCTTTCTCGTAGGAGCCGGTGCCGTGGTGGTCGCGATGTATGTTTTCCGGAGATACTACCATCTTGAAAAATACATCACGGAAAGCCATTTCAATCATATGGGAAAGATCGTGGTGCTGCTCGCTTTCCTATACCTCTATTTCAATGTGAATGAGTACCTGGTGCCCGCGTTCAAGATGAAGAAGCCTGAGGAGTCGCACCTTATCCAGCTTTTTGCCGGCGAGTTCGCGCCCTTGTTCTGGTTCGCGATAGTGATCGGAATGGTCATCCCGATCATTATTATGCTGACAAAAAAAGGACGAAAACCACTTCCGATGTTCATCGCAGGTATAATGGTCGTGGTGGGCGCCTGGTTCAAAAGGTACCTGATCGTGACCCCCACGATGCTGCATCCGTTCCTGCCAATGCAGGAAGCCCCGGAAAGGTTCAAGACCTATTTTCCCAGTTGGGAAGAATGGGCCATCGCGGTGGGCTCACTGGCGGGAGCGCTCCTCATCATCACATTCTTTGTCCGGGTATTTCCCATTATTCCCATTCAAGAAACAGTAATCGAAGAAAATGAAAAAGCTGCAACTCCTTAAGAGACTTCTCCTGCTGGCATCGATCTTCCTGGCCATAGCGCCGGCGATCGCGCAGGAAGATGCGGAAGATGAAAAGGTCGAGGAACCTGAAAAGGTTGTCCAACTGAAATATTTCAACCGTGCGAACCAGCTCCAGTTCCTTCAACTGAAAAGTGAAACAAAAACGGGTAAAAAAACGGAGTCCCGGTCCAATGTCGCTCTCCGGGTTTACCTGGACAGCATATCGGATGCAACGCTTTTAAGCAAGGTTAATACAGGCCGTTTCTCCAAGGCGATCGTCACCATTCCTCCCGCGATGAAAGATGCCTGGGACCTTTCCGCGACCCACGAATTCATCGTGGTGGAAGAGCCCTCGGGAAAGGATGAAGAAGAACTGAACTACTCCCTGGAGATCCGGAAGGCAAAGCTTGAGATCGACACCAGTTCGGATGGTGAAACCAGGTCCATAAAAGTGATCGCTTCAAAGATGGCGGATGGAGAATGGGTTCCTGCTCCGGAAGTGGAAATGAAGATCGGGGTGCAGCGTTTTGGCGGAATACTTACGGGTGGTGATGACGAGACCTATACCACCGATTCGAGCGGGGAAGTGAGCATTGATTTCACCAGGGCTGAACTGCCGGGAGATGAAAAAGGTATGATCCGTTTGGTAGCCAGGGTGGATGACAACGAGGAACTGGGAAATCTTCTTGTCGAAATGCCCGCGGCCTGGGGTATACCTACCACTGTGGACCAGGATTTCTTTAGTCAGCGTACCCTCTGGGCAAAGAGCTCCCGGGCTCCTTACTGGCTGATGTTCCTGGCCTATGGGATCATCCTGGGCGTTTGGGGCACCCTGGTTTACCTGTTGATCCAACTGTATAAGACTATCCGGATGGGTAAGGCCGCTCCCTGATCATTCCAGGGCGGCGACCAGGGCTTCCACATTCTTCTTTTCGCTTCCGATGAATATCCTGTCGTGTATGATCACAACCGGCCGCTTCAGGAAAGTATACTCCTGTAAAATGTAGTTCTTATAATCCTCTTCTTTTAGCTTTTTGTCCTTGAGCTTCCATTCCTTGTATTTGAGGGCGCGGCGGCTGAAAAGCGCCTCATAAGAACCGGCGAGTTTCTTCATTTCCGAAAGCTGCCCGGGGGTGATCTTTTCAAATTTGATATCCTGCATTACAAAACCCTTCTGGTCTATCCCCGTTTTTTGGATGATAGTCTGGCAGGTGGTACAATTACCGAGATGGTATATCTTTAGCATTATGAGCAAAGATGAAGTATTTAGGGAGGAAATCCGGAAGGCCAGTGATTTCAAATTTGGAGAGAATGTAGCACGGGTGTTTGATGATATGGTGAATCGTTCCGTTCCTTTTTATGGCGAGATCCAGCGGATGATCGCCGAGATCGCCGCAGGGCGTGCAAAAGAGGGCACGGACGTATATGACCTGGGATGTTCCACCGGAACAACGATGATTGGAATGAATACCCGGGTGAAGCCCGGGATCCGTTTTGTAGGGATAGACGATTCAATGGAAATGCTCGATAAATGCAAGGCGAAGCTGGATGCATCAGGTTTAGACCGGCCTTTTGATTTGCGTTGTAATGACCTGAACCAGGGAGTGAACATAGCAAATGCATCAGTGGTGGTTCTTTGCCTTACCCTGCAGTTTGTACGGCCCATTCGCAGAGAGCAGCTCGTCCGAAACATTTTTGAAGGATTGAACCCCGGGGGCGTTTTGATCCTCGTTGAAAAGATCCTTGCAGAGGACAGTGAGCTGAACCGCGATTTCATTGAGTACTATTATGACTATAAGCGCCGCAACAATTACAGCGAGATGGAGATCTCACAAAAAAGGGAAGCATTGGAGAACGTTCTTGTGCCTTACCGGCTGAGTGAGGATATTTCCCTGCTACGAGATAATTGTTTCGCTCATTGCGAAACCTTTTTCAAATGGTACAATTTCGCGGGATTGATCGCTTTGAAAAAATAATTGCGCAGCTCCTGTAACCACCCCACCAAAATGATCCTGCTCGGCAATTTTTTCTTTAGGTACCGGAACTGGCTTTTTATTCTGTTCTACGCGGCACTTTTCATTCCTTCTCCACCCATTTTCTCACCCCGGCAATTTGGCCACAATTATCATCTGCCGCCCATCATCATCGGCCTGCTGGTCACCTGCTCGGGCCAGTTGATCAGGGGCCTGACCATCGGGCTTGCATACATTGTCCGCGGGGGAAAAGAAGGTAGGCCTTATGCGGAAGGCCTGGTTACAGAAGGCATTTTCAATCATAGCAGGAATCCCCTATATATCGGTAACATCCTGATGCTCCTGGGCATTGGCATACTCGCCAACTCCCTGATCTATGTCGGCATCGTGATCCCGGTTTTTCTATTTATCTACCAGGCCATCGTTTTGGCAGAAGAAAAATTTTTACGAAACAAATTTGGCGAAAGCTATGATCAATATTGCTTAAAAGTGAAGCGGTGGTTACTGCGGTTAAAAGGCCTGCGAAATACGTTTCGAAGTTTGCATTTCAACTGGAAAAGGTGGATACTAAAAGAGCATACCACCCAATTTATCTGGCTGGCCGGGATCATATTGATCCTCTTGCTTAATTATCCCCAGCTAACCGGGAACCACCGGCAGGACAGAAATCTTCTGCTCGTGGTCTTATTAGGTGCACTCAGCCTTTTATACGTTACTGTGCGTTTTCTAAAAAAGTCCGGGAGGTTGAGGGAATAAGCAGGCCGGCCGGATTTGTTAACTTTCTCATCTCGTAAACCTCTCCCCCGGATTATTGTTATTTTTACAGTCAAATTTGTGAACAATGATCAAGACTGGAAACCCTATCATTAGTATCTATACCGAACAGACGCCGAACCCGGAAACAATGAAGTTCGTGGCTAACAAGCTTTTATATCCCGGGAAAAGTGTTGATTTCCCGGATGCCGAGAGTGCAAAACCTTCTCCCCTGGCTACCGAATTATTCGGTTTTCCCTTCATTCGCGCGGTTTTCATTGCCAGCAATTTTGTTACCCTTACCAAGACGCCGGAAACGGACTGGAGCGATGTGATCCCTTCCGTTCGCCAGTTCCTTAAGGATTACCTGGAAGAAGGTAAAATCGTGGTCAACGAAGAAGAACTGGCTGCTTCCAAACCCGCTTCTGGTAACGAGGTTTCCGCCGATGATGACGATGTGGTCAAACGCATCAAGGAGCTTCTTGATAATTATGTACGTCCTGCCGTTGAAATGGATGGCGGGGCGATCCAGTTTAAAAGTTATTCTTCCGGTACTGTGAACCTGGCGATGCAGGGAAGCTGCAGTGGCTGTCCGTCTTCGATGATCACCCTTAAAGCAGGCATCGAGGGAATGATGAAACGAATGATCCCCGAGGTCAAGGAGGTAGTTGCAGAGGCTGAATGATTCATTCGCTTTCCGTTTTTTTCCAGATCACATTTCTTTCTTCCAGGTATTTTAGAACAAATTCGAAGCAGCGTGCATCTTTTCCCACCAGCTCGGGAGGAAACACGCCCTTTTCCCTGAACATTCCTTTTGCCAACAGGTTCACGGCAGCATTACAGGTATAGCCGGTTGTCCTCGCCATAGATGTTGTTTGCGTTGACTTGTCGTAGCGGTCGAACAGATCGTAGCGGATCTTCCTTCCCTCCCCTTCGATGATGACCTTCATCACCGTAAACTCTTCTTCGCCCGGTTCAAGCTTCCATTGATCAACAAGCAATCTCGAAGTGAATTCCAGGGGGGAAACGTCCACTTTATTGACACGGAGGGGTGCTGTGTTGAAAAAACCCGACTGTTGCAATGCACAAATAAGGTCGATATGGCCCGGGTAACGAAGAGTTTTTTCTTTCATATTCCTGATATGCGGCATCGTAAAGATCAGGGATCGCAATCCGTCCGTATTAAAGGCCTCAAGTTCGCCCACCTGTTCGAAAAAAAGCATTTCGCGCTCACTCAATGCCGGCCTGGTGACAATGATGCCGTTTTCCACCATCCGCGCCGGCCGAACGTATTCCTGGATGACATCCACCGGAGAAAAAGGCGCCTTATACTGAAAGGGAGGTTTTCTTTCCACCGGCAGCCCTCCCACATAACAGGCGAAGGAATCAATTTTCATCACTTCATTGTAGCGGCCCAGGATAAAATTGCTCATTCCCGGTGCAACGCCGCAGTCCGTGATCACGCTAACGGAATTTTTCTTCGCCAGCTCGTGCAGCTGTAACGGATCTTCCGGAAAGAACGAGATATCAACAACATCTTTTTTTGCTTTGATCACTGCCTGTAGGGTTTCGAAACCCATAAACCCCGGAACAGCAGTAACCACGATATCAAATGGAGAAAGAAAATCAGTGTACTGGCGCAGATCGGCCAGGTCATTGGCTGCAACTCCAATGGATGGATCCCTGCGATGGACTGCTTCCAGATTATCCCTGTTCAGGTCGAAACAAGTGACCTCGTGTTCTTTTGCAAGGTCGAGTGCGATGGCGCTGCCCACCATTCCCGTACCCAATACTGCGATCTTCATTCCGCAAAAGTAAGCTCAAAATCAGCTGCGGTCCTGCAGGTTTTTATGCGCTCTTCTTTCCTGGAGGATCCTGTAAAAAGAGCGCATTCTCAATTCTTCGATGGTAAGGCCCGTCGCCAACGCTTCCTCTTCCGTGATCGCGCCGCAGTTCAAAGCACGCAGGAAGAAATTCAACAGCCCCTGACCTGTGGCTGCATCATCGAAAATATCACCCGTTAGTGTTGAAATGGCCGCCCGTTCCACGAAAGTTTTCAGTCGAACGGTTGCATCTTCCATACTGCTGAGGAAAAAATAATAAGTGGCGGCATAACGCATCGGTAACTGGGCGGGGTTCAGGTCCCAGCCCTGGTAAAAGCCATTGATCAATGAATGCATAGTATGACCAAACCCGATACGCCACGCGTTGTGAACAGTTTTTTCATTTTCCTTCATTTGCTTTGAAGAAAGCTTTTCTCCCCGGTGCGGCGGTACCGGCATCACATTAGTCGCACCGTCAGACAAGAAAATTCCCGTGCTCCCCAATGCAACCTTGGTCATATGATGCGCAAAATCGCACACGGGATGTGCCATCGTCTGGTATTTCGCGGTGATGCCACAGGAAGCGGTATAATCATAGGTTCCAAAATGCGCGGCCAGGCACCGGCCTTCTCCCGCGCGAATGATCTTCATCAGTGGATTTCTGCCCTCCTCGTCCATAATGATCTGGGTAGCTTCCACCATCGTTTCCATCTTCAGGGAACCAGGCGCCAGTCCATTCTTTTTTTCTATGATCTCAAAAAAACGGACCAGGGTAGTCACCTGCTCTGTTATCGTGACCTTCGGCAGCATTACAATAAAGTTCTGCGGGAGCTTTCCTCCTGTTGCATCCAGTAAAGTGGAGAGAAAAATATCGAGGGTCCTTACCCCGCGCTCTTTGAGATCTTCTGTAAATGGCTTGATGCGAATGCCAATAAACGGCGAAAGGGTTCCCGCCTCCATTCCTTTCGCCAATTCCCTGGCGGCTTGCACAGCAGTGGCGTCCTCCTCCTCTTCGGGCCTGTTCCCGAAACCATCTTCAAAATCGATCCGAAAATCCTCCACGGGCTCCGTACGCAGCTTTTGAATGATCTTTTTATGAACGAGGTAAGGAATCCATCCCGGGTGATTCCGGTGTTGCGATTCACCCGACCGCTCAAATTTCTTTACGAGCTTATCCAATTTCTTTTCCTCTTGCCTCAGCGCTTCGTATTCCTCCATCTTCAGGATCCTGGCAAGCGATATGAAATCGGGGGCATAGGTTTGAAAACTTTTTAGGGCGATCTCACCCATTTTCACACAAGTATCGGATTTGAACAGGTTGGCGCCACCATACACAGTGTGTACGGGCTGGCGGTCAGGCTTATCGCCGGGGTAAACATTCTGGAACTCAAGGTTGGCAGTTCGCAGCGAATTGAGAAGGATCTCCTTTTCGATCTCAGCAATGGAAAATTTCATTGTATTGATATTATGAGCCCCGGTAAGTGGTAAAGCCAAACGGGCTTATCAGCAGGGGTATATGGTAGTGTTCAGGCCCGGAAATATTGAATGTGATTTCAACGAAAGGATAGAATCCGGTGATGCCGCCGGTCTCATAGTAGCTTTTGGTGTCAAATCTCAAACGGTAGGTTCCCGGTTCCAATATCACCTCGTCCCCAAGAAGGTCAGCAATTCTTCCATTGCTGTCCGTGGTTTTCAAAGACATCTGTTTCCATCCTTCGCCCTGTTGCTGAAACAGTATAACGGTGACGCCCTCGGCGGGTTTTCCTTTCGCGGTATCCAAAACGTGCGTGGTAAGCTGACTCATACCTCTATGATAATAATTTTTCAATCCTGGAGCGGGTGATCTTCATCTGTTCATCAGCCGCGATCCTGATCTCCGCTTCCTTTGAATTCTTCAGCCTTGAATGGATCATCCCGAGCATTTCCTCCGGTGATTTACCGCTCGCAAAAACAATGAAGATAAATCCAAATTTTTCCTCGTATTCCTGGTTCGCTTCGGCCAGGGCCTGGATCGTCGCAACGGAAGCGTTCATCACGCTGGCCTGTTCGCCGGCAGCATCGGACCCGGCAAATTTTTCTTCAAGCGCCTTTAGGTCGCCGATGCGGGGGTGCTGTGCGAAGGCCTCTTTCCATTCATCCTCGCTGCACTCATTCCACACCTCTTCCGCATTCTCGAGAAGGTCCACCAAATCCTCAGCGGGAAAATGCGTCAGCATCATTTTCGACCATCCTGTTGATCCGCAGCATCCAAATAAAAGCTCGCGCAGCTTTCGTTGTTCCATATTATTCAGGTCAGCTATTGTCATCCCGGTACATTCGTTTAAAGTTGCGTAAATTATTTGATTCTGCCCCATAAACGGAGGCGACTGATGCCCCCATCGGGAATTATTGACAGGCGAACGTGGGTGAAAGGCCCCTTGGCACGGATCTCTTCCTCAAAAAAATGTTCGTGGTCAGCCCGCAGCTTCGATTCCCCAAGGATGGTCTTCCATTGTATGCTTTGATCTTCGTGAATGTTTTGTTCCTTATCTATAGAGATATGGCTGCCTTCGAGTAGAAATCGATCGGGGTAATTTCCCTTGAAATGACAGGTATCGACCAGGATCCTTTCAATGTTGCCTTCGTGGGCAAGTCGTATGATCACCCAGTCGCGGTTCCCCGGTGTACGATTTCTTTTTGTTTCCCATCCATCTCCCATATTTTGCCCGCGACCGGGCATCAGCAGGTTCTCCATATGAGAAAAGAACATATCGTTACATACAACAGGGCGGGCGCCGTTGACAGCGGCAGCCAGATCAATAATCTCATTGACATCCACCAACTCCCAGTCACGGGCCACTTCTCCATAGACCTTCAGCCTCGCCACGCCTCCATCGGGATAAATGTTCAGCCGGACGTGTGTATAGATCTCGTCATTATTTATTTCAAAAAGATTCTGTGACCCCGGTTCCAGGGAGGAAATGGGTAAAATTTCCTTCCAATCAGCGTGCTCCAGGTCTTTCACGTTGGACTCATAAGTGTTCAGGGCATCAATGGAAGCGTGGGGAGGATGGTTTCCCAGGAAATGATTCGTGTCGATGTCGAAGCCACGGATCTTTCCCGAAGTGGCCAGTTGGATGATACACCAGTCGTGCCCCGGATCTCTTTTTCTACGGGATTCCCATCCGTCCATCCATTTCCCGCGTTCCGTGTATTTATCAGGAATGAAAATCCCGCGGCCGGGCTTTAGCAGGTTTTCCTTTTCGGCGAAAAAATCATCACTGCACAAAAGGGCCTTCCCGCCCAATCGCTCAGCAGCGAGATCCGTAAGCCTGGTAAATGCAGGCGATGTTTTTTCATCCTTCATAATATTTTCCCCCTGTTCAAATGTAAAAACTTTCCCTTCTCGAATATTTTCTCTCCCGAGAGATAAACCTGGTCCACCATCCCGAAAAGCTCCTCGCCGGTATACGGAGTGATCTTATGCCTGTGTAGGATCATCTCCTCTTTTACGGTGAACTTCTCCTCCGGGTCAAAAACAAGGATGTCCGCATCAGCGCCTTTCCTGAGCTGTCCTTTATTAAATAGGCCGGGTAGCTTCGCGGGATTTTCCGAAAGCCAGGTTCCCAGCTTTTCAACAGGTTCTCCTTTTTTTCTCATCAATGTCCACAGAACGGGTAAACCGAATTGCAGCGAAGCAATCCCGCCCCAGGCTTTTACCAGGTCACCGGATTCCACTTGTTTCATCGAAGGAGGCGCAGGGGAATGGTCTGTTGCCACAAAATCAATGAGTCCTTCCTTCAAAGCCTCGAAAAGCTTATCGTTGTTTTCCTTATCTCTTATGGGAGGCGCACATTTGAATGCTGTATTACCATCAGGTATGTTCGCGGACGAAAAATAAAGATAGTGCGGGGCGGTCTCCACGGTAAGAGGTAACCCCTCTTCCCTGGCGCGCCGGATCTGCTCCAATGAACCGGAGGATGATAAATGAACGATATGCACCGGGCAACGATACTCCCTGCATAAGCGGATCATCAATTCGATCGCCTCGTCCTCCCATTCCGGAGGCCGGGACTCCAGGTAACGGCGATATGAACGCGGGTCGCCCGGTGATTGAAAGCCCGGGAATTCCAGTTCACAATGTACCAGTAAAGGCTTTCCGTTCAACGCCAGCAGCGGCATCACTTTTCTAAGTTCCTCCTCCGTGGAAGCAGGAAATTCATCAATGCCCGAATGCACGAGAAAAGCCTTAAAGCCCCTTACTCCTTGCCGGATCATTGGCAAGACCTCATTTTCATTTCCCGGAATGATGCCACCCCAAAAACCACAATGACAATGGATCCGCTGGCCTGCCGCTGCCAGTTTGAGGCGGTAAGCGTGCGCGTTGGTTGTGACCGGGGAGGAATTCAATGGCATTTCCATCAGGCTCGTGATTCCGCCAGCGACCGCCGCCTTCGTAGCCGTATCAAAACCTTCCCACTCCGTCCGGCCGGGCTCGTTGATATGTACGTGCGGGTCCACCAGGCCGGGCAGAAGAAATTTCTTACCCAGGTCGATCACCGGTATGCTGTCTGCT
>CAMLEM010000029.1 GCA_946479005.1 uncultured Chitinophagaceae bacterium
CTGCCTTAAAAAAGGGGGCCCCCACCACCTGGAGGCCCCCACACACTACTCAAACAAAACCTATCTTTCAATCTTACTACCCAAATGAATTATTCACCTCCAGGATACTGAAGGTGCGCTTGCCCGCCGGCACCACCCAGTTCACTTTTTGTCCCTGGCTGAAACCAATGAGCGCAGTGCCGATCGGCGATAAGATGGAGATCATCCTTCGCCTGATATCGGCCTTGTCGGGCGTTACCAGTTTCAGCTGCATTACCCGGTTTTCTTTTTCATCCCGTATCGTGACTGAAGAATTCAGCCGGATCACATCGGGCGGCAGTTCCGATCCATCCACCAGCTTTGCCTTTTTCAACTCGGCCTCCAGCCCTTCCGCTTCAGAGATCCCATAGGTCTTTTTCTGAAGCGCCATTCTCAGGTAACCCCGGATGGTTTCAAAATCCTCTTTCGAGAGGATCAATTTTTTCTGTTTTGTATTTTTCATTTTCTTTTAGTTTAATAGTACCTGAACCTTTTTTTCCATCAAATTCTCTTCCCGACCGAAATAGATCTCTTCGAAGCTTTTTAATTGGAATTCACTGATGCGGCGCGAGATCCTGGACGGATGCAGTTCTTTCAGATCCTTCATCCCGCAGGCCGCCATGATTTCCATCGTTGCTTCAATGGTCTTCCGGTGGAAATTGAACACCCTTACCCGTTTATCCGCAGGGTCCAGACCCCTATACAGGGCCGGGTCCTGCGTGGCCACTCCTACCGGGCAGCGCCCGCTGTCGCAGACCAGCGCCTGGATACAACCCAGCGACATCATCATTCCCCGGGCGCTGTAACAGGCCGAAGCACCGAGCGCCAGGACCTTGAGTATATCGAAACCCGTAAGGATCTTGCCGGCCGCGATGATCTTAATATGCCCAGATAAATGATATTTATCCAGGGTCTGCTTCACAAATGCCAGCGCATCATAGAGCGGCATCCCGAGGTGGTCGGTAAACTCCAGGGGCGCGGCGCCTGTGCCTCCTTCGGCTCCATCCACGGAAATAAAATCCGGGTAGATCCCGAGGGTATTGATCGCTTCACAGATCCCAATGAATTCCTCCTTCCGGCCAATGCAGAGCTTGAACCCCACCGGTTTTCCACCACTCGCGTCCCGCAGCAACTGGACGAAACGAATCAGTTCATCTGGTGTTTCAAACTCACTGTGACGGGTAGGCGAATGCACCGTAGTGCCGGGTACGACCAGCCGGATCGCTGCGATCTCCGGTGTATTTTTAGATGCCGGGAGTATCCCGCCGTGCCCCGGCTTAGCACCCTGCGATAGCTTCAACTCGATCATTTTTACTTCGGGCCGCATCGCGTTCTTCCGGTAAGCCCTCACATCAAATCGCCCCTCCACATCCCGGCAACCGAAATACCCTGTGCCGATCTGCCAGATCAGGTCACCCCCGTGAAGATGATAATCGCTGATCCCACCTTCTCCCGTATTGTGCGCGAACCCGCCGATCTTCGCACCTTCATTCAATGCCACGATCGCGGTCTTGCTGAGCGCGCCATAGCTCATCGCGCCAATATTATAGATACTCGCACTGTAGGGCTGTGCGCACTGCGCATTCCCGATCATAACCCGCAGGTCCTTTTCCTTTAATATCACCGGGAACATAGAATGGGAGATCCATTCATAACCCGGCGCATTGGGATCCGCCTGCATTCCAAACGCCACCGTCTGTTTTTCGTTCTTAGCCCGCTGATAAACCACCGAGCGCTGCCGGCGATTGAATGGCTTCCCATCGAGATCGGATTCAAAAAAATACTGCCGCATCTCGGGTCGAATGGATTCAAAGAGGTAACGCAGGTGCCCCAGGACCGGGTAGTTCCGGATGATCGCGTGCTTCCTTTGGGCGAGGTCGCGCACCGTAAGCAGCAACAGCGGACCCGTGAATGTCAGCATCCACCACCAGTTAGGCTGGATCAAGGCAGCGAGTGCAACCACCACCCCGTTCATCAGGATCACCGTAAGCAGGATCAACCACCGGGTGGGGAGTGGCCTATTATAAAGTTTCATTTCGAGTAGTGTTTAATTCAGCAATGTGTAAATGGAAAACGGCCCGCAACAGCAGGCAGGTACTTAACAACGATTGTTGTCAATTAAACGGCCGAATTATACTCTTTGAAACTCGAGAAATAAAAGAGATCAGTGCAGAAAGGAACAAACTCCGGAAACGACGAGGTATAGCAATCCCTCATATCGAGTATCACATACTCAACAGGATTTTCCTGGCCACTATGTAAATAAGTACCCCGCATCATTGCAAAGATACGGAATTTACGGGCTTAGTCGAAGTCGAAAAAATCTCCCAGGAAACCTCTCTTCTTCCTTCTTTGCTGGTTGGGGTTCGCGTTCTGATCATACCTCTTCCGGTCATTATGAAAATCGTCATCATCATCGTCATCCTGGAAATCCTGACGATTGTTTGCAGTAAGTGATTTATCAATGATCTTATCAAGTTCACCCCTATCGAGCCATACGCCGCGGCACTTGGGGCAATAATCAATTTCAACACCCTGTCTTTCTGACATCACGAGGGTTTCATTACAATTCGGGCATTTCATATCGAAGTATTTTTGTAGTGGCAACAAAATTAATGCTGAAAAGTTCGTTATTCATTAAAATCGGGTATCATCAGGCTGCAACCCCTCAGATCTGAACCATCCATCCTTCCCAGTACCTCGAATCTTCCGTCCGGGTGAACCCGGCCTATGTCGTCCGTAGCAATAAAGGAACAGGAATGAATGTTCGCCAGGTCGATGATGTTGAGTGCACCGCTGACGGGTCGATCCCCTGGTATCCGAATGGATAAAGGATCCTCCTCGTCCCTGGCCATTACGTGCATCCAGGGAGGGGCACGGAAAATACCATCTTCCGGTGAGTAGGCCTGTGAGAGAAGTTCTGTCATCCCGTATTCTGAGTGAATACAACCCAGGCCAAACGCTTTTTTCAGGCGACTGTGCAATTCTTCCCGGATCAACTCTTCCCTCCTCCCCTTCATTCCTCCCGTTTCCATTACTATGGTGTGCTGCAAAGGAGAGGGGTATTGTTCCGCAAAATCCAGGAGTGCAAAACTAACTCCGATCAGAAGTGTTTTTTGCTTTTTGATCTCAAGACACTGAAGCGTTTCCGTTAAAAGGCCGAATTCATTGAGATAAAAGCCGCTTTCGGTATGTGCCGATCTTTTGATGAGATGGTCCACCATATAGACCAGGGAAGAATTCTTTCGTTCCAGGTAAGAAGGCAGGAGTCCAATAATGCAAAGGTCACGGGCGGGGCCGTAATTCATCTCAAAATTCCGGAAAAAACTTTCTTCATAAAGATGAAGGTCCTTCACATAATGCCGGGAAACGTTCAAACCCGTGGTTGCGCTGCTTTCAAATACCGATCCCAACTCTCCCGCTTCACCGGAAACAACCCGGTGGGTTTTGAAAAAGCGGATCGGCAGGAAGGGAATATTATCCAGCGAGTTCACTGTTGAAACCTCCCGGCTCAGTGCCGCCAGGTAGGAGCGATACACAGGGTTCTCCGCGGCCTGGTGTCGAAAGATCTTCAGCGCCAGGGACAAGAAATCCCCGCTTTTCACGTTAAAAATATTAAGATCTTCTTGCAGCCCCGGTATCATCCCTGGTGTCTTTAAATACAGTAAATTTGTTTTCCTTCAATCGCAGCAAATGAAATTCAGCCTGGCCATATTTATTTTGTCTTCCCTGGTGGTTATCAGTTGTAACAAAGATAAGTTTCAAACCAGGCCTACCATTACGCTGAAATCCATCAATAACGAGGTGGTACCCCAGAATGGCAGCCTGGTCGTGGAATTGGAGGTCACCGATAAGGAAGGCGATGTGCAGGATTCCGTCATCGTCATTAAGAAACGCCTGAACAAACGGGTGGTCACGACAGTAAGGGATACCCTTCGTTTCAAATACCCGGTGTTCCCTGAAACCCCGAAAACACAGGTGCTGGTAACCCTGGATTATCAAAGTATCCTTTCAGCGCTCAATCCCCCGACCATTCCCGGGTCGATGCCCCCCCAAAGGGAGCTGGACACCCTGCAGGTCAAATTCGCCGTGAAGGATAATGCCGGAAATGTGAGTGACACCCTTACCATTCCAACCATCTACGTCGTCAGGTTTTAAATTTGCCGAATGAAGGCAAGTCTTGCTGACTGGATCGTTTTCAGTAATATTTTTATCGCAGCCTGTGCCGTGGTGATGGTGGCACAGACAGACCAGCTGCTCCTCCATACGTCCTCGAACCGGGATTATCTCTGGTTCGTTTTTTTTTCCAGTATCTGCAGCTATAACTTTCACTGGTGGTTGACGCCGCATTCCGTGATCCGCTCTCCGCGGATTGAATGGGCCACCCGTTACCGCGGTCTTCATTTTTCCCTTTTCCTGGTGGGTCTGGCAGGTGCCATCTTTTTTTTCTTTTTTCTTCTCCCTTTCTGGGCCGGGCTGCTTGCAACGGCGGTCGCCACTTTTCTCTACTCGGCGCCCAAGATCCCCCACCCCTGGTTTCGCTCCCTTCGAAAAGTGGCCCTTGGAAAGACCATCTTTCTTTCATTTATCTGGATGAACGTGACCACCCTCCTACCCATCTGGATCTCGGGCCTTGAATGGAACACGGAGATGTGGCTATTCATCATTTCCCGCTATTTTATGATCTATGCGGTTTGTATCCTTTTCGATTACCGCGATAAAGAGGACGACCGGAAAGCGGGCGTACGTAGCCTGGTAACATTCCTGACGGAAAGAAATATCTATCTCCTGTTCTTAATCTCCATTTTTATTTATGTTGCCGCTACGCTGGGGCTCTTATATTATGATTTTCCTTTCTATTTTGTGTTGATCCTTTTGCTGCCGGCCCTCCTGCTGCTGATCCTTTACCGGTTTGCGACAAGGCATTTTTCCGACTTTTTTTATTACGTGGTGCTGGATGGAATGATGGCCCTGCCATCGATCATCGGGCTCATTCTCAATACCTGGATGCCAGGATGAAAAAAAAGACGCTGATATGGCTGGGTTTCCTGCTGCTGACGTTGATGAACGTTGTGGTGTTCTTAAACCGCAAACATTTTGAGTACCGGGCCTATCGCAGTCCGGAACAATTGTATGCTGCCTGCGGGGAAGACTGCATTGAAAAATGGAAGCAATATGAAATGGATTACCCGCCGGCCGATGCTGCCCTGGTGAATGAAATGCTTGATGGGCTAATCCCTAAGAATGACAGTACGACCCTAAAGATCGAAAAACTTTCCGCCTTTCTCCTGGAACGTTTCGACCAACAGCGGGGTGTTCCATCTGTCGAACTTCTGTCGAAATCTCCCCTGGGGCAGTTCCAATTTCTAAGGCTGCATCCGGAACAGAAACTCTGGTGTGGAAACTGGTCAAACATCTATGCCTATTTCGCCTGGAACAGGCAAATTCCCACCCGCATCGTAGAGGTGTTCAAGCCGGGTGATCACCACGTTTTCAATGAGTCTTATGTTCCGGAGCTGGGCCAATGGGTGTTGGTGGACCTCACTTACAAAAAAGTGATGCCGAAGGATGACAAAGGAAATTTCTTCAATGGGTTCAGCTATGCGCAATTCCACGCAAGTACGGGGAATCCGGATGCTTATTATGACACCCGCCACCCCTGGTATTATTACCGGCGATACCATCTCGAATCGATCTACTCTCCCGAATCGCGGGTCAAACGCTATCTCTCCCCCCAGCCCTGGTACGAGATCCTGAAAACGGGAAAAAAACAGGGAGGAAATTTTCTTTTTTATGTGAAGCTGGTCGTGGGCGGCCTCTGGCTGATGACATTTTTTATGGGGATAATGGGCCTGCTCTTTCGCCGCAAATAAGCGAAGCGATCAATTTACCTACTTTTGCAGGCAAACTCATCGCGATGGCAAAAACGGTTACAAAGTCCCGGTCGACCCGGGCAAAGACGACCCTGAGAACGAAAAGGAGCTCCATTCTCACTAATGAGTCAGAAAGATTCCTCCGCGATTATATCAATAATGCCTCGCCAGTCGGCTTTGAAACCTGGGGCCAGAAGCTTTGGCTTGAGTACCTGGGACCTTTCGTGGATGAAACCTATGTGGATCCTTATGGCACCGCGGTGGGGATCATTAATCCCGGAAAGGATTTCCGGGTAGTGATCGAAGCTCACGCGGATGAGATCAGCTGGTTTGTGAACTATGTGACTGCTGAGGGTTTGATCTACCTGAAAAGAAATGGTGGTGTGGATCACCAGACGGCGCCCGCTTCGCGCGTATATATTCACGGTAAGAAAGGCCCGGTGAAAGCTGTGTTCGGATGGCCCGCGATCCATACCCGCATCGCCACTCCCGACCAAAAGGAAGCGCAAGGAAGTGGAAGGTCTCGGCATTCATATCGGCGCCGTGGTCACTTACCAGGATGGATTTGATGAGCTGGCCAATGGAAATCTTATCGGGAGAGCATTTGACAACCGTATCGGTGGTTTTATGATCGCGGAGGTGGCGAGGATGCTGAACCAGAACAGCCGGCGTTTACCTTATTCCCTGTATGTGGTCAATGCCGTACAGGAAGAGATCGGTCTTCGCGGAGCGGAAATGATCGCGCGGCGCATAAAACCGAATGTGGCCATTGTAACCGATGTGACACACGACACCACCACCCCGATGATCAATAAGAATATCGAAGGGGATGTAAGTACGGGAAAGGGGCCTTCGCTTTCTTATGCGCCGGCAGTACATAATAAATTGCTTGCTTTCGTGGAAGACATTGCCGTCAGGAAAAAGATCCCGGTGCAATGGAGGGCGCTGAGCCGGAGCACGGGCACTGATACCGACTCATTCGCTTATTCCAATGATGGCTGCCCTTCGGTACTGATCTCCATCCCGCTTCGCTATATGCATACTACCGTGGAGATGCTTCACCGGGATGATATTGAGGCCACGATCCGGCTGATGTATGAAACTTTGATAACTTTAACGCCTAAGACAAATCTCAGCTATTTGTGATGATGTATCTTTTATACCTGGACCCCGGGAGCGGCAGTTACTTAATCCAGTTGATCGCTGCGGCGGCTCTTGGCGTGGCCTTTTTCTTCAGGAACATCAAAAATTATATCCGGGCCTTTTTTACGCGTTCAAAAAAACACGACAACACGTCTGAATAATGCCTTCAACCTTCACCGCCCTCCCCTCTTCCTTCAGGGATCCCTCTGGATTTATGTTTGGAAAGGATGGGGTGCTGTACAGGCAGGTGAAACAGGTTTATCGTGAACATTATCTCCGGTTCATTGATTCAGGTTTGTACCAGGCCCTGGCCTCTGATCATCTCCTGGTCTCCCATAAAGAGATCCGAGAGAACCTGAGTGGATCGACAGATCACTTTCTCACCCTCCAACCCGAACCCCTTTCCTTTATCTCATACCCCTGGGAATGGAGTTTCCGGATGTTGAAAGATGCTGCACTCCTTACACTGCGTTTGGTTCGAAAAGCAATGGAAAAAGGAATGATCCTGAAAGACGCCACGCCTTTCAATGTGCAGTTCAGGAAGGGCACTCCCGTTTTTATCGACAGTCTTTCATTTGAAAATTACGATCCTTCCAGTCCCTGGGTGGCCTACAGACAGTTTTGCGAATGTTTCCTCTCTCCGCTCCTGATCGCACATTATTCAAAAACACCGCCGCATTCATTAATGCTGGCCTACCCGGAAGGCATCCCACTGGCCTTCACTGCCTCCATATTACCCCGCAAAACAAGGTTTTCCCTTCACACTTACCTGCACATTCACCTTCACGCCAAAGCGGGTAAAACAAAAAAGGAAAGCAAGGGTAAATTCAGCCTGAAAAAGATGAATGATATTCTTAGCAGCCTTGAACTGCTGGTAAACAAATGTCAGCCCCCTGTGCGCGATACGACCTGGAGCGGATACTATGAAGAGGCCGCTGCAAGAGCCGGTTACCTGGAAACTAAGATCTCGCTCGTTAAGGAATGGACAAGTGATCTTGATTTTGATACCTCTCTCGACCTGGGCGGGAATACGGGTAAGTTCACAAAGTTATTTGCGGAACGGGGTTCCTTGTGTATCGTTTCAGATGCTGACCCTTATTGTGTTGATTCGATGTATAACGATCTGAAGAATGAAAAATTAAAATCCATTCATCCGCTCGTGGCCGACTTGGCCTGGCCTTCCCCCGCCGTTGGACTTGAAAACCGGGAGCGGGACTCACTGCTCTCACGCATTTCCGGCACTGAACTGGTAATGGCTCTTGCACTGATACATCACCTGGCGATAGGTAAAAATATCCCCCTCCAGATGCTGGCCAAATCATTCTTTGATATTACGGGCAAATGGCTGCTCATAGAGTTTGTAGCCAAAGAGGATGATAAGGTACAACTGCTATTGCAGCACCGGGAGGATATTTTTCCCGATTACAACCTCGAAAATTTCGAATTGGCGTTTAAAGAGTATTTTACCCCCGAAAAAAAAGAAGAGATTGGGGGATCCGGAAGAATATTATATCTGATGAGAAAAAAATGAGCAGGAGTTACGACAAAAAAATATTAACCCGGCCCTTTTACCTGATCCTGTTACCAGTTTTTTTTGTATTTCACGGCTTTACAGAAAACTATGAAACGATCCCCGCGGGGAACGCGATGGGCCTGCTGGGAATTTACCTCGTGGCTACGCTCATCATCCTGGGAATCACCTGGTTCTTTTACCGTAACGTCCAAAAAGCCTCGTATTTTACCTTTCTGCTGATGTGCTTTTTTTTCTTTTTCGGGTGGATCCACGACAGCCTGAAATTCATTTTCCCGGGCATTTTTCTCTCCCGGTATAGTTTCATCCTGGTGATCACTTTAGCCGGTTTTATCGGGCTTCATTTCTTTATCAGGCCGGCCCGTAGAACATTTCGTAAAACCTCAACCTACCTGAACGTACTGTTCCTTTTGCTGATCTTGATTGATATTGGCGCCCTGGCATTAAAAACATCAGGGAAAGAAGAAGAAAAAAACATTCCTGAATCGATGACAGGCTGCGCCGGCTGCCCGAAACCGGACATTTACCTGATCATCGCAGATGGTTACCCCGGCAAGATCCAGCTAAGGGATCTCTTCGGCTTCGATAACGGTGCTTTTGAAAACGAATTGAAGAAGCGCGGGTTTTATGTAACAGACAGCAGCAATGGGAACTACAATTTCACTCCGTTTTCAATGGCCGCGATGATGAATATGGATTATCTGCGCAACATTGAAGGAAGCAATACAAATCCCAGGGATATGCGGACCTGTTATGCCACCATAAAAGCGAGCCGCATTCTCCAGTTTGTAGAATCCCTTGGATATGAAGTTCATAATTTTTCGATATTCGACCTGGAGAAGAAGCCTTCTGTAACCAAGCCTACTTTCCTGCCCGGAAAAACCAGCCCCATTACATCTCAAACGCTATTTAAGAGACTCGAAAAAGACCTGGCACATAATCTCGTTACAAGGCTTAAGGTCGGCTTCCTCCAACGCTGGCTCAATAACAGGGAACTGAATAATAACAACAAATTGTTGAGCCTGACAGAAAGGATGGCGGCAAAGATAACCGACCGTCCGCGGTTTGTTTACACGCACATCGTAATGCCACATTATCCTTATTACTTTGATGCGGCAGGCAACAAGGTCCCGGATGAGTTCCTACCGGCGGAAAACGCAACAAATCCAAGACTTTTCAAGGATTATTTGATTTATGCCAATAAACGATACCTCGCACTGATCGATCACATCAAAGCTTCCACCGGCGGCAAAGCCATTATCATCTTTGCCAGCGACCACGGTTACCGGGAACTCGAAAAGCCGGCTGAAAGGAAATATTATTTCTTAAACCTGAGCTCCGCCTATTTCCCCGATGGCAACTATGAAGGTTTCTACAAAGGGATGTCAAATGTGAACCTCTTTCGGGTAATGTTGAATTCTCAGTTCAACCAGAACCTTCCGATGCTCAGGGATTCCACAAGCTTTTTGCTTGAATGATAAACGGCACCGCCCCTGACCTGCAAAATATTTGCGTCTCGTTTTTCATCCCTATTTTTACCCGTGTTTCAACCTTCAACGATACTGATCCTCGCCCCGCATACCGATGATGGGGAACTCGGCGCTGGTGCCACCCTCGCGAAAATGAGCGCTGCCGGCGCGGATATATATTATGCCGCGTTCTGTCTTTGTGCCGCTTCGCTGCCGGAGGGAACAGCTGCAGATGCCCTCGAACACGAATGCAAAAAGGCCACTTCCATTCTCGGAATCCCCGCGTCAAACCTGATCCTTTTCGACTATGAAGTGAGAGAACTTCCGAACTCAAGACAAAATATTCTTGATGAAATGCGCGCAATGCGCAAAAACCTGGATCCGGAAATGGTTTTACTCCCCTCCCGAACCGATGTGCACCAGGATCACCAGGTGATCTTTGAAGAAGGGCTTCGTGCCTTCAAGGATGTCACGATCGCAGGATATGAGCTGCCCTGGAACAATTTTAGTTTTCGCACCGATCTTTTTGTACGGTTTGGAGAGGATGAGCTCAGCAAAAAGGTAGAAGCCCTTCGCGCCTATGAAACCCAGGCCGACCGAAGCTATATGCAGGAAGATTTCACACGGTCACTGGCCACGGTAAGAGGCTTACAAGCCAATACACGCTATGCCGAGGCCTTCGAGATCTATCGCTGGATGCTTTGATCACCAGCCGATCCTTTCCCCGAATTTTCCCAGCCCGAAATGTTCATTCAGCTTCAGGTTCAACCCCAACTGGTTGAGCGCGCTTCCAGGCTGATAGTATGCC
>CAMLEM010000030.1 GCA_946479005.1 uncultured Chitinophagaceae bacterium
GGCAATCTCAGGAACGATGTGGTTACCCTTGACTGGAGTGTACTCTGCAGGCAGGCGATCGACCATTTCGTGGTAGAAAGAAGCACGGACAGGGTAACTTTTGTCGAGATCTCCAATATCACGGCCCGCCAGGACGTCAATGAAACCGAAGATTATGTAGCGCTTGACAATGTGACCGGAATTTCCCAGGAAGTGATCTATTACCGCCTGCGAACGATGAGCCCTGATGGAAAATTCAGCCTTAGCAATATCATTGCCGTTCGCAGGTCGAAAGGGTCAGGAGCGGACGTACTCATATTCCCGAATCCTGTAAGAACACAGCTGCAGGTGAATATCCAGTCCCTGGTCAATACAAAGGCCCGGATCTCGATCGTGGATGGGAATGGAAGGGCGGTCCAGAGGTACACAGAAATGTTACAACCGGGAACCAATTCCTTTACATTCAGCCAGACGGAAAGGTTGCCGGCAGGTATTTATTACCTGAGGATGGAAATGGAAACCGGCCTCATCGTTAAAAAATTCAATGTGATCCGGTAGGCATATACACTTAATTTCTTGAAAAATAATAGTCTCGTTCCCTGATTGGAACCCCTCGGCGTTTATCGTCCGGGGGTTCTTTGTTTTCAGAAAATACGGTCATCCGCCAGAAAAGATAGCAAGTTTCACAGGTGCATTATACAAGTATTCCTTCCTTGCCTGTTATGGATACTCAATGTAATTTTCAACTGGACAATTAAGGTCGAACCACCATTTCGCGAACCACCATTGAGCTTATTTGCCGTGACCACCAACGGCTTGGGATCCCGTTCCCGCCAAAATCCGTTCTATGAAAAAATTTTACGCGACGATCTTTTGTTTTTGTGTGTTGCTGCCCGTGAAATTCCTGAACGGCCAGTGTGCAGCAGGATATACCCAGGCCCAGGCTAACTGGGATCACCTGGATGTTTATTTCAACGGCCTGCAATATGGCACATACATTTCAGACGCACAGGAACAGAATCAGCGATTTGCCATTGGCTCCAACTGGTTCACGATGGCAACTTCATCCAATGCTTTGCTGGCGACCACTGAAACAGCGGCGCATACCGGTGACCTGGCAGGTTTCACGGGTGAAGATGTACAGTTCAATCCTACCGCAGGCGGACAGAACATAACGATCACCTTCAACAACCCTGTGTTAAATGCCAGATTTGCCCTTTATGATATCGACCGGTCGGCAGTAGTGACTGTTTCAGCGGTGAATCCCTCTGCAGTAGCCCTTCCGGTTATAGCCGTACCTGAAATGGGGACCATTCTTTCGATCTCGGGCGCCGTGTCGAAAACAATGACGGCCAATTCAACTTCCCTTGCCAACAATTCTAACCAGGGTTCCGTTGTCATCACTGTCGCAGGTACCCTGGCGAGCCCGGTGAAAACCATTACCATTACGGTCAACACCGTGGGTTCGGATAATATTTTCTTTCTCTCAGACATCAATGCCTGTGTAACCGGAAGTTTTCCTTCCAGCTGGCACCAGGGCTTCAATAACCAGCCTTTTTCCGGGCCCGTCATTAACCAACCGGATTATTTCCTGATCACGCCGGATAATAATTCCTGCTATATGATGGACCCGGCAACGGGGAGATGCTGGTGGATCTTTACCGATGCCAGCAGGAACTATATGAACTCATTCGCCTACGACCCCCAGAACAAGATCCTTTACTATATCTCGGAGAATGTCAGCCTGAACGCTAACAACAAGACGCTGAAAAGTTATGATTTTAACACGGAGACCATTTCGGTAGTGATCAATGACATTGAAACGACCCTCGGTATACCTACATTCAATTCCGGCGTGGAATCGGCTGGGGCTTTCTTTTATGACGGTGATCTTTACCTTGGCATCGAAGGGGGTCAGTCGACCAGTACGATCCGCGAGTCAATCATCTATCGTATTGACCTGGCTACGAATACGGCCTACCAGGTGCTTGGAACACTTTCCTACAATGGTTCGGGGATCATTCACGACTGGGCTGATTTCGTAGTGAGAGACGGGGAGATCATCAATTATAATTCCGCACGGGTGAGCGGGTCTTACGCGAATAGTTCTTACACCCATTACGATATGATGACGGGTTCTGCCGTTCGTTATAATAACCCTTCACCGGCAAATAAATATTCAGGCCAGGCGGGGATGAACTGGAGTGGAAATGCCTATATGATCTATGACTCGGTTTGGCAATATCTTAATGGGACGATCTTTAACAGGCAGCCTGTTTCAGTGATCACGGTTCCGGGTGATCCCGTTCCTCCAAACTGGAATGGGAACGCAGGAGACGCTTCCGACCCCTTCCGGCCGAAATGTGATTTTGGCGACGCGCCGGCAAGCTATGATCCGAACAACAATGCACCGGCAGTGCACGAAAGATCCGAAGCCATTCGCCTGGGACCTACCTGGGACAGGGAGTGGCTGAAACGCGGCGTGACAACCGTTGAAGACATCGATGATGGTGTATCCTGGATCCCGATGCTGCAACCCGGGGGAGGCGGATATGTGGTTGGAGCGACGGTTTATAATAACCACGGAACACCGGCCACCCTCATCGCCTGGTTAGACCTGAACGGTAATGGAAGTTTTGAGGCGAGCGAGGCGATCACGCCCATTACTGTTCCTTCATCAGGATCAAACCAGAATTTCTGGCTTTACTGGCCTGTTACCACCAATTCATTTGTGAATGGCCAGGTTACCTATATGCGCGTACGTATCACTGCCGAGGACGGGCAAATGACGACTTCGCACGCCACCGGTTATTTCACCAGTGGTGAAGTGGAGGATTATCGCGTGCTGATCGACGATTACCCGCTCACAACGCTCACGATCTCTTATACGGCGCACTTATGGCAGGAAAGGCACGCCCTTCTTAACTGGCAGATCCAGGAAGATGGATCCACCCAGGGTTACGAGGTACAGAAAAGCCTGGATGGTTTCAACTGGGAAAAGATTGTCCTGGTTGGAAGTGATGGGCAGCCCGGCCTCAAGAACTATTCTTATGTGGATCCCAATATTGGTTTCGGAAAAACATTTTACCGCCTCAAGTTCATTGGGAATCACAAATACAGCGAAGTACGTACGGTGCACCGAGCCAGGCTTGAAGACCTGATGCTCGTCAGGCCTAACCCTGTGTCAGATAAAGCCTGGATCAACGTTGAATCCGAGAACCGTTCGGTTGCTGAACTCAGGCTGCTGTCGATTACGGGGAAAGAGGTATTCAGGAAGGAGGTACCGGTGGAACCGGGGCAAAGTATAATCGAACTTCCGATCCATGCCGACTGGCCGAATGGAACCTATGTTTTAAAAGTGTTCCTGAATCACCAGGTAGCAAGCAGGAAGCTGATCATTCAACGATAGACCACCCGATAAATCCAAATCTTAAACGAACAAAACAATGAAAAAACCATTCCTTTCACTGGCCGTAGTCATCATCGCACTGGGTGTTTTCACTGTGCAAATGAACTGGTTCGAGCGGGGACATAATGAGAACAAGAATGAGATAACGAAAGAAGAATCCGAAGAAGGAAAGGGAGGGAAAGACCGGCTTTCAGGCGCCGGCAAACAAATGAATATGTGGTGGTGGGGCCGTGCCTACCCGGAACCTTCAAATCTCAATGGTAAATTTCTTGCTGCCTGGGACCACGCGGTGAAGATGAAGAACAGCAAGCTCTTCCCGAGTTTCGATGAGGAGCAGATCGCCCGGACTACCGCCGGGGCCTGGTCCTCCATCGGGCCAAAGACCCTGGGAGGAAGAATGCTTTCGCTGGCGATCAACCCGCAACGACATCAAACGCTTTTTGCAGGTTCGGCCAGCGGTGGGATCTGGAAGTCTTATACGGGAGGAGTGGGTCTCAATGCCTGGCAACCGGTAGTGACCAATTTTCCTGTTCTCGGCGTTTCATCCATCGTTTACCACCCTTCTGACACCAATATCATTTACGCGGGTACGGGCGAAGTGTATCGATATGACTCCGTTTCTGGTACTCCGACCCCCGGTAACACGGGTTATAATGTGTGGAAAACGCGCGGTACTTACGGCACTGGCTTACTGCGAAGCACCAATGCGGGCGCTACCTGGAGCCAGGTGTATATGAAATCGATGGCCGATCTTTTTGGGATACAGAAGATCAGGATACACCCGGCCAACCCTGACCTCGTGATGATCGCGGCTACAGATGGTCTCTACCGCTACGATAATTCCACGGGTACCACGACCAAATTATTTTCGGTTACCTATGTATCCGACGTGTATGTGAACCCAGCAAATCCCAGCGAAGTGGTGATCGCCGTGGGTAACCTGGGCAATACATTTAAGGGGATCCTGAGAAGCACCAATGGCGGTACCAATTTTACCCGGGTCACCACCGGTTTGCCCGCCTCCTTTAACGGATTCATCAATTTCGACCTGCACGCTTCTTCAAACACTTTATATGCGAGAATTGGGGTTTCGAGTTCTGCCACCACGGAGCTTTACCGCTCTACCAATTTCGGTAGCAGCTGGCAGGGAATTTCCGGAACCGGCCACGGTCAATGGCAATACTGGTTCGCCCATACCGCTGCGGTGGATCCCAACAATGTGAACAGGGTGTATGTTTTGGGAGCGCAGATCAAAAGAAGAGGACTTATTTCGGGAACCTCGTTCACCTCAACACTGGACGTTGGGAATGGCAATCCTTATATGGATAACTATATCGCCCTCGGCGCCCAGGAAGGCCCCAGCAGCTACCTGCACGACGATATCCACGATGCTGAATATGTACCCGGAAGAAGCGATTCACTCTACATAATGTGCGACGGCGGAATATTTCTCACTACAAATGCGGATGCCGGTTCCGTGACCTTCCAGTCCTGCAACAGCGGGCTGACCACGTCGCAGTTCTTCGGACCGGTGGGACAATCAACCACGGATGCTAACTTTTTCCTGGGAGGCCTTCAGGATAATAATACGGCCGTATATAATGGTTCTCTCTGGAAAAGAGAAATAGGCGGAGATGGAGGTCCCAGCCAGGTGAAACCGGATAATGACAACATCGTTGTTTCCAGCAGGGATGCCAGGGCGGTGTACAGGTCCACGAACAAGGCCGGCTCTTATGCCCAGGTATTGAACTATTGGGGATCTGTTGCCGATTCACGCACGGGTTTTATGGCGCCCATCGCCTGGAGCAAGGCCAATACAAACATTGTGTATGTGGCGAGTGACAACCTCCATAAAAGCACGGATGCGGGAATCACCTTTAACGACAATACTTATGGTACGGCCACTAATTATATTGATGCATACAGGAAGCCTGCGATCACCATTGCCACTGCGCCTTCGGATGCGAATGTGATCGTCGCATCTACTTCGCCTTTCGCACAGTTTGATAACGATGTTGACAATATTCATTACAATCCCGATGCGAATCTCCTACTGACAACTACGGGCAATACGCCCTTTACAAGCATTTACGGGGGAGGACTTCCCACGCCCAATCGTTTTGTGATGGATATCGCTTTTCATCCAACGAACAGCAATATCATCTGGGTCACACTCGGCGGTTTTGGTACCGGTCACGTTTATCGAAGCACGGATGGAGGAAATACCTGGGAGGATCGCAGCGGGTCCGGTCTCACGGGACTACCTGATGTGCCTACCAATGCCATCCTGCTGGATCCTTTCAATGCCAATACGATCTATGTTGGGAACGATCTCGGTGTTTATATCAGTCTGAATGCCGGGGCCACCTGGTATGATTTCAATGGTGGGCTTTGGGATGCCACCCAGATAATGGACCTGGTAGCTGTTCCCGGCAATAAGATCCGGGCGGCCACGCACGGCAAGGGAGTATTCGAATCGGTGCTGTTCAGCGGCACCCTGCCTGTTACCCTGCTTGATTTTTCAGGGACTCACCGCGGAGATCATAATGAGCTCAACTGGAAAGTCAGCCACGAAAGCAGTATGTCGCATTATGAGCTCGAAAGAAGCGCTGACGGTCAAAACTTCAGCACGGTCCATTCAAGGCCTTCAGAGAGCAGCACGGCGATCATCACCTACGGCCATAAGGATATCCTGGGTTCTATGGGAAATTTCAGCTTCTATTATCGGTTGAAAATGGTGAACCTTGATGGAAGCTTTGTTTATTCAGATATCATTTTCATCCGTGGAAAAGGAAGGAACGATATCGTGGTGATGGGCAACCCGTTCTTTGAGAAGCTTGTTCTTCGATATAACAGCGACGCGCCAGCTTCCCTGACCTTTAACTTACTTGATATGAACGGAAGGACCATCCGTTCAGGTAGAATGAATGTGGCGCAGGGAACAGGAACGATCACGATACCAAACCTGGCGGCACTCCCCGGGGGACAATATTTCCTCGACCTGTCAATGAACGGCCAGAGATTTGGTCATAAAATATTAAAACGACGCTAACTCTCCCTGTTTTAATGATTGATGAATGAAACCCTCCCCCGGGAGGGTTTTTTTATGTCTAATTTTACGGGTATGTACACGCTGAAGAAATCGCTCGGGCAGCATTTCCTGGTTGATGAAAACATCAGCAGGAAGATCGTTGGGACGGTAAGCGAGCTTGGAATGAGCCAATTACTTGAGGTGGGGCCCGGGGGCGGAGCGATCACTAAATACCTGGCAGAGATCCCTGGTATTGATTTTCGCGCGGTGGAGCTGGACCAGGAAAAGGTGGATCATCTCACCAGGACCTATCCTGCCCTGGAGGGAAAGATCATTCACGAAGATTTCCTCCGGATGAATAAACCTTTTGAAGGTGAATTCGTTGTCATAGGAAATTTCCCTTATAACATTTCTTCACAGATACTTTTCAAAATACTGGAATGGAAAGAATCGGTACCTGTGATCGTGGGAATGTTCCAGAAGGAGATGGCGCAACGGGTCGCGGCAAAGGAAGGAAGCAAGGTGTATGGGGTGATCTCGGTGCTGGTACAGGCTTTTTACAGGGTGAACTATCTTTTTGATGTGAGTGAAAATTCCTTCAACCCGCCTCCGAAAGTGAAAAGCGGGGTGATCGAACTGGTAAGAAAAGCGACCCCCGTAATGATGCGTTCCGAAGAAGACCTCTTTACCCTGGTGAGATCCGCTTTTAACCAGAGAAGAAAGACCCTGCGAAACGCGACCCGGAACCTGTTCGATGCAGCGATACTGGAAGATAAATTGTTTGATAAGCGGGCCGAGCAGTTAACGGTAGAACAATTCGGTGAGCTAAGCTTTAAAATGAAATGAGAAGAGTAATCATAACAGGTAAGGCCCACGAACATCTTGCCACTGGTTTGACAGCCAGGGGGTATGAAGTGCTGTACGACCCGGAGATCAGCTATGAAAACTTACTCGATGAGATCCCGAATGTGGAGGGGATTGTGGTTACCACCCGGGTACCGATCGACAGGAAAATGATCGACAGCGCGCCGAAACTGAAATGGATCGGCCGGTTGGGTAGCGGAATGGAGCTGATCGATGTAGAGTATGCCTTATCTCGCGGCATCGAATGTATGAGCAGCCCCGAAGGCAACCGCGAGGCGGTAGCCGAGCACGCGCTTGCCCTGCTTCTCTGTTTGTTCAACAATATCGTTCCTTCTTCCGCGGAGGTGAAAAAAGGAAGCTGGTTAAGGGAAAGAAACAGGGGGATCGAGCTGGCGGGAAAGGTGGTAGGCATCATCGGGTACGGAAACACGGGCAGTTCTTTTGCAAGGTTGCTCAGGTCATTTGATGTAACCGTGCTGGCTTATGACAAATACAAACTGAGCTTCGGGGATGATTTTGTGAATGAATCCCGGTTGGAAGAGATCCAGGCGGAAGCCGATGTGATCAGTTTTCACGTTCCGTTGACGCCGGAAACCCATCATATGGTCAACAGTTCTTTTTTCACCGCTTTAAAGAAGAGGCCCTGGATCATCAATACCTCGCGCGGGAAAGTGCTGGAACTGGAAGCCCTGATCACGGCTCTGCAGGCGGGAAGGGTATCAGGTGCCGGCCTTGATGTGCTGGAAAATGAAAACTTAAGGTCCTATTCAAACGAAGAACAGCAGGAATTGAACTGGCTGCTGTCCCAGCACAATGTGATCATCACCCCGCATATTGCAGGGTACAGCCAGGAGGCGCTTCAAAAGATGGCTGAGGTCCTCCTGTCCCGGATCCCTATGTAAACCGATGAATTTCAGAGGGTCCGCACTCATTAGAAGGCAATTAAAATAAAGGAGCTTTTTTTGAAATTGAAATAGTTTTTTATCTTTGTGTTATCAAATCTGCAACGCTTCAGCTCATACTGGGGCGTTGTTATTTTTTTTATACCACAACGAAAGGAGGTTATTATGAGTGACATTCAATACGTGACCAAGGAAACACTGGAGCAGATGAAGATCGACCTGCAGCGTATGAAAGGAGTGGAAAGGCCCGCCGCCAGCCGCGCCATTGCTGAAGCCAGGGAAAAAGGCGATCTCAAGGAGAATGCGGAATACGATGCTGCTAAGGAAAGCCAGGGCCTTCTCGAAGCGAAGATCGCCGCAATGGAAGGCGCCATCGCCAGCGTGCGAGTGATTGATGAATCAATGATCGATACCAGCAAAGTGTCGATTCTTACCAAAGTAACCATGACCAACCTCGGAACAAAAAAGCAGGTGACCTATAAGCTGGTGAGCGAGAAAGAAGCTGACCTCAAGGCCGGGAAGATCTCCGTCAGCTCCCCCATTGGCCAGGGCATCCTGGGAAAAACAGTGGGAGAGACCGCTGAAGTGATAGCGCCCGCGGGCATTATGAAATTCAGGATCGAAGATATCACCGCCTGATATGTTCCGGATCCTCAAAAGGGCCTGGCAGCATTTCAAAGCAAAACAATTTGGAGGAATGACCATCTTTTCAAAGATCATCGCGGGGGAGATCCCGAGTTACCGGATCGCCGAGAATGAAAGGTTCTTCGCCTTTTTGGATATCTATCCTTTACGCGAAGGACACGTGCTGGTGATACCCAAGGTGGAAACCGACAAATTCTTTGACCTCGATGATGAATATCTCCGGGAGATGCTGGTTTTCGCGAAGCCCATTGCGAAAGCCATCGAGAAGTCATTTAAATGCGATCGCTGTGGCATCAGTGTCGTGGGGCTCGAAGTTCCCCACGCGCATTTGCACCTCATCCCCATTAACACTGCGAACGACCTGAATTTTACCCAGCCTAAACCCCAGGCTTCGAAAGAGCAGCTGGAAAAAGCACAAAAACTTATTTGCAGTAATCTCTGATGTTAATCTCTGCGGCCCGCTGTGCTTCTCCGTGAACCTCTGTGTAATTGTATTTTTTAGCTACGCAGAGAGCCACAGAGAAGCACAGAGGGCCGCAGAGATTTATTATCTGGTTGAGACCCTGCCCGGATTTTTTTTGATGAAATCTTCCCACCCATTCAGCCCCTTCGATAATTTTCCAACAGGTGAGATGCATTGAAAATGATGACACATCGCCACGGCCAGCGCGTCGGTGGCATCAAAATATTTAGGCTGTTCGGTAAGTGTAAGAATTTGCGCGAGCATTTTCCAGATCTGGGTCTTATCGGCATTGCCATTTCCCGTAATGGATTGTTTCACTTTTTTGGGAGAATATTCGGTGACGGGGATGCGGGCCGCCATTGCTGCGGCGATGGCCACTCCCTGCGCTCTTCCCAGCTTCAGCATACTCTGTACATTCTTTCCGAAGAAAGGCGCTTCAATGGCGAACTCGTCCGGTTTGAATTTCACAATGAGAGCGGAAACTGTTTCGTGGATCAGCCTTAATCTCTCGTGGTTGTCTTTCTTGCGGGAGAGTTTCAATACCTCCATTTCTTTCATTCGCACCCGGGAACCCCTGACCTCTATGATCCCATAACCCATAATGAGTGTGCCGGGATCCACGCCGAGTATGATTTTCACAGGCTTTTGCAAGGAGGACTTATTTTTACAAGATTAATGAAGCTCAACCGAAATAGCAAGATATTCATCAATTACTTCCTCGGTCCTCTGATCTTCATTTGGCTATCCTGGTCGATCTACAACCAGGTGAGAAAGCAGCCCGAACTGGAAACTGCCTGGAAAAGCATCAGGGATACATTCACAGGTCCCCTGGCGTGGAATCTCCTGCTCGTTGTATTATTAATGATCATCAACTGGTCTGTCGAAGCGCTCAAGTGGAAGATCTCGGTGAAAAGGATCCAGGCAGTTAGTTTTTTCAAAGCATTTCGTGCTGTGCTTTCCGGTGTTTCATTCGCGGTGACCACTCCTAACCGTATCGGTGAATACCTGGGAAGGATGCTGTATATGGATGAAGGGAACCGGCTTCGCACCATCTCAATCACCATCGTGGGAAGTATGAGCCAGCTGATCATTACCTGTGTGGTGGGAATTATCGGGTTATTCATCCTGCAGCCTTACCTGGCGGGAGATCAGTTTAGTTCGCCGGTTTGGTACAATACGATTCTCAGCGGCGCCAGTTTGTTCACAGTCGGATTGCTGTTATTTTATTTCCGCCTGTCCTGGATCACGCGTTGGGTTGAAAAATTGCCTGGCATCCGGCGCTTTACTTACCTGGTCAGCGCGGTGGATAATCTCCCTGCCTCTTTATTGTGGAAACTGCTCGGCCTTTCCCTATTGCGGTATTCGGTATTCATCCTTCAATACCTGCTGATCTTCCCGGTATTCGCGGTGGAGCTCCAGTTTTCTGAAGTGCTCTGGGGAGTTAGTGTATCTTTTTTAATAATGGCTGTGATACCCACGATTGCCCTGATCG
>CAMLEM010000031.1 GCA_946479005.1 uncultured Chitinophagaceae bacterium
CGGTGGCAGGAGGTATTCCGTGGAATGGATACGGCCCTTGCCAATGACCCGGCCTTTAACCAGGAGGATAGCCAATACATCTATGCAGAATATTGGGATGAAGAGCCTTCAAGGCGCAGGGAAAAACTTATGCGCTTCCTGTGGAATACGGTGGCTGTAAAAGGCCAGGTGGCCGGAAACCGGGATGCCGGTAATAAGGTCAATTGCGCCAATCCCTATTGGTTCTCTTTCCCCGGGTATTCGGAGATCTTTACCGGCTATGTCGACACGAACATCAATCGCAACGACCATCCCCCCAATCCTAATGTCAATGTGCTCGAATTCTTTAATCGCCAGCCTTCCCTGCAAGGGAAGGTGGCTGCGTTTGGAGCCTGGAATGCTTTCGATCGCATACTGAATGAAAAGCGGGCCGGTTTTCCCGTGATCAATGCGTTTGATACAATGGGTGGAAATTCTCCCAATGCCCGGGAAAGACTCATCAACCGGATGCTGAAAGATTCTTATCACCCCTGGCTGGATGCTGAATGCCTCGACCTGTTCACCCATTACGGGGCGATGGAACACCTGAAAAATAAAAAGCCTCGTGTCCTCTACATAGCCTACGGGGAAACCGATGAATGGGCGCATTCCGGTATGTACCGCTCTTATCTCGATGCTGCGAGACAAGTTGATAAATGGCTGGAAGAAATATGGAACTGGTTGCAGTCAGACCCGCGTTACAGGAACAAGACAACGCTTTTCATTACGGTGGATCACGGCAGGGGTGATCTTGTAAAAAAAGAATGGACAAGCCATAACAACCGCGTATCGGGAGCCGACCAGATCTGGTATGCCGCTTTGGGCCCGGGGATCCCTGCCAGGGGAGAAAGAAAAGAAATCACCCAGGTTTACCAGCAACAGTTTGCACAAACTTTCGCGCGGCTGATGAAGCTGGTGTTCAAAGCAGATCACCCCGTTGCAGACAGGATCGATGACCTCGGAAACTAAATGCCCCGGGAAAAAGAACTGTGATCTGGCCGGAAAATTGTTTTAGTGAACCGATGCAAAAGATCTTCCTCCTGCTGGCCATATCCCTGGTGACGGGTTGCAGCTCAACTGCTCCCGGTGATGTATCACTGAATGACGATACATCTCTGGTTGTCGCCGACAGCAGTGCAGAGCAATCCGCGCAGGAAGACAGCATCGTTGTTAAGGATACCGCACTTCGCGTCACCGGTAAGATCGAAACGGGTGAGGTAAAAAGGGAAGAGTTGGTGGCATTTGCAAAGACCCTCATTGGCGTGCCTTACAAATATGCATCCACTGACCCGGCAAGCGGATTTGATTGTTCAGGGTTCATCACTTATGTATTCAATCATTTCGGTATCGCCGTTCCCCGCTCATCGGTTGATTTTACAAATGAAGGAACAGAGGTGGAGATCGGGGAAGCAAGGCCGGGCGACCTGGTGCTCTTTACCGGTACGGACAGCACAGACCGGACGGTGGGTCATATGGGGATCATCATCAGCAATGGTCCGGGCAAGACCGAGTTCATACATTCCACCTCCGGAAAAGCATATGCTGTGGTGATCACCGCGCTGGAGAGATATTACCGGTCCCGTTTTGTAAAAGTGATCCGCGTTTTCCCGCAATGATCATTTCCCCTGGAAAGCCGCTTTTCTTTTCTCCAGGAAAGCTGCAGTGCCTTCTTTCACGTCATCCGTGATAAAGCAGTTCCCGAATTCGTCGATCTCCACTGCAAAGCCGTCCTGTTTTTCATCCAGGGCAGCGTTCGCGGCTTTGATACAGGAAGCGACGGCCAGGGGAGCCTTGCTGAGTATGAGACCGAGGATCTCTTTTGTTTTGTCGATCAAATTTTCGGGAGCGGTCACTTCATTCACCAAACCCCATTCTTTGGCCTGCGCTGCAGTGATCATCTTTGCGCTCATCAAAAGCTCCATCGCCCTTCCCTTCCCGATAAGGTGAACCATTCTCTGGGTGCCTCCATAACCGGGGATTAACCCGAGGTTCACTTCGGGCTGCCCGAATTTTGCATTTTCCGCCGCCAGCCTGAAATGACAGCTCATTGCCAGCTCACAGCCTCCTCCCAGGGCGAACCCATTGACCGCGGCAACGATGGGCTTGCTGGCGTTTTCGATCCTGGAAAAGAGGGACTGTCCTCTTTTTGCCAGCTGCATTCCCTGCTCGCGGTTCAGCCCGCTGAATTCGGAGATATCGGCGCCCGCCACAAATGCTTTTGCCCCGGCGCCGGTGATGATCGCGGCTTTCACGTTTGAATTGTTTTGAATCTCATCGATCACAAGGCTCAGCTCATCAAGCACTTCCCTGTTCAGCGCATTCATTTTATCGGGGCGATTGATCGTGATGACGAGGATGCCATTCTCCAAAGAAGTAACAAGTGTGTTATACATAGTCCGTTGAATTAAAAATCGCGATTTTCCTTTACCCAGTTCCCGATGTAGTCGCTGATCTCGGAAGTGGGTGTTCCCGGCGCGAATAATTTGCCTACGCCCATCGCCTGCAGCTCTTTCATGTCATCGTCGGGAATGATGCCTCCACCTGTAAGCAACACGTCATCCATTTTCTTTTCTTTCATCAGCTGCTTCACGCGGGGAAATACTGTCATATGAGCTCCCGAAAGAATGCTGATCCCAATGGCATCCACATCCTCCTGAAGCGCGGTGGTGACCACCATCTCAGGGGTTTGCCTCAGGCCGGTATAGATCACTTCCATTCCGGCATCACGCAGGGCGGTAGCGATCACCTTGGCTCCACGGTCGTGGCCGTCAAGCCCCACTTTGGCAACCAGGATGCGGACAGGTCTTTTCATTTTTTTATTGATTGAATGCGTTCATTGCTTTTTCAATGCGGGCAAGGGTTTCTTCCTTTCCCAATAACCCGGCTATGTCAAAAACAGCAGGTCCGAATTTACCTCCTGCCAGCATAATTCGCAAGGGCAGTAAGACCTCACCAGGCTTCAGTTGGTTTGCCACTGCAGTGGTTTGCAGGTTCGCTTCCAGCACTTCCGGCTTCCATTGATCGGTGATCTCCCAGTTGCGGATCAACTGTTTGAAGAAGATGTTCTTCTGCTCATTCCATTTTGGCTTTACGGCGGAGATGTCCCAATCTTTTGGTGCATTAAAGAAAATGTCGGTCTGGGCCTGCACATCAGTTAGCAGCGTACAGCGGTCTTTGATCAATCCCAGCAACCGGTTGATCCTTTCCTTTGACCAGTTGTTTGATGGAAGAAGTGCTGCTGTTCTCCGGGCGAAGGAATCCACATCCATTCTTTTGATCCATTCGTGGTTGAACCATTTTGCTTTCTCATAATCGAATCTTGCGCCGGCACTATGCACCCGATCCATCGAGAATTTCGTGATCAGCTCTTCCAACGGGAAGATCTCCTGTTCCGTTCCATCATTCCATCCCAGCAGGGCAAGGATATTAATGAATGCTTCCGGCAGGAATCCCTTTTCCCTGAAACCTTCTGTCATTTCCCCGGTTTTTGGATCCTTCCAGTTCATTGCAAAAACCGGGAAGCCATATTTTGCACCATCTCTTTTGCTGAGTTTTCCGTTCGGGCCCATAATGAGGGGAAAATGTGCCCATTGGGGCATTTTATCGAGGCCAAAGAGATATTTCCAAAGCAACACGTGAACCGGGGCGCTGGGCAGCCATTCTTCCCCGCGAAAAGCGTGGCTGATATCCATCAGGTGGTCGTCAACCACCACGGCGAGGTGATAGGTGGGCATTCCATCCGCCTTCAATAAAACCTTATCGTCAACCAGGCCGCTGTCGAAATTCACTTCACCGCGGATCATATCATTCAAAACCACGTTCTCATTTTCGGGCATCCTGATCCGGATCACGTGCGATGCGGAAGCGTCCAGCAGGGAACGGACTTCAGCCGGCGCGAGGGTGAGGGAATTCCGCATTTTCATTCTTAATGAATGATCATACTGCGGCTGCGGGTTATCGTGCGTCTTGTATTTCTCACGCATCTGTTCCAGTTCCTCCGGCGTGTCGAAGGCGTAATAGGCATAACCATCGTGTACGAGCTGCTCTGCGTATTTGCGGTAAAGCTGCTTTCTTTCGCTCTGGCGATAAGGCCCCCGGTCCCCGCCGTGTAACACGCTTTCATCCGGCTCGAGGCCTGCCCATTTCAGGCAGTCGAAAATGTATTCTTCCGCCCCGCTTACATAACGGCTCTGGTCAGTGTCCTCGATCCGCAGGATAAAACTTCCCCGGTGCTGCCTCGCGAACAGGTAATTATATAGCACGGTGCGCATCCCGCCGAGATGTAATCCACCGGTGGGAGAGGGAGCGAATCTGACCCTGACTTTTTTCGACATAGCTGCAAAACTAAGCGTTTTGAAGCCTTGCCTTAGCTTTGATGGAATGACGGAATCATCCTCATCAAAAAAGATGTTCTACCTGGCGAGATCCACCTGGTGGATGAGATGGCTATGGCCGCAGTTCACCTGGTCGGTAAGAACAGGGGAGAAGAAGCTTTATCTCACTTTTGATGATGGCCCGCATCCCGAAGCAACGCCGTTTGTCCTGGATGAGCTGAAGAAGTACAATGCCAGCGCCAGTTTCTTTTGTATTGGCAGCAATGTATTGAAGCATCCGGATATCTATGAAAGGATAATAAAAGAAGGACATTCCACCGGCAACCACACGCATACGCATCTCAATGGATGGAAGACATCCTCACAGATTTACCTGGATGATGTCAGGAAGGCGGCTGAACACATTCAATCCGGGCTTTTTCGCCCGCCCCACGGCAGGATAAAAAGATCCCAGTGGAAGAAACTGCAGGAAGCGATGGGGGTGCCCGAAGCCCGGGTGATAATGTGGTCGGTTCTCAGCGCGGATTTCGACGGGCGAAAAGAGCCCCTTGAATGTTTTGAATTGGTGAAAAGACACGCCCGTCCGGGATCGATCATTGTTTTCCACGACAGCAGGAAAGGTTTTAAGAATCTTGCGACCGCATTGCCGCTCACACTCCGGTATTTTTCAGAAAAGGGGTTCCAGTTTGAGAAACTTTAATTTGAATCCAGGCCCTGGTGCGGAAAAAAAGCAAGCTAACGGGTAGGAGCAACCGTTTTGCATTGTACGGGCCGGTTAATAAAAGTTAGGGCCTGGGTAGAAACCCTGGCCCGTTTTTAATCCGTACCCTATGAAAACTGGTTTAAAGGTATAATAATTTATTAATTACGGCAAAGTAATTATATGTGTAGTGCCATTGATTGACAGGGTGGCCAGGTTGTCGCACTGCCCGTTCCCAAAGTCAAGGATGGCCACTGAAGTATTGGTGGTTGCCGCATTGGCGCGGACGGTCCGGATCCTTCCTCTTACGATCCAGCGGCAGCTGAAGCGCCTTATCAATGGCTCAACAATGGTTGCCTGCCAGGCCACGATCAGGTTACCTCTTTTGGTGGTTCCAGTGGCTTGACCCTCAATCTTGAATGCGTCATCGTGGGGGATCAGCGGGGTACCCATTCCATCGACCTGGGTCATAATTTTATGGCTGTTCCAGTGGATATAGTTACCGTTGGGCCGGAGTAGTTTCCCGTTTGTCACGTCCACCTGGAACTTCCTGATATGAAGTACGTTCATAGCGGGAGGTGTGACATTTTCAATGCGGTGGTTTCCTTCCACTTTCGTGCTGTCCACGAAGAAATTATCAAAGGTCGTTTCAGCCACTGAACCCGGGTGGATCAGGCGGCCGGTATATACGGTAATGATCTTTCCCCGGCGAATATGACCATCGGGGCCCATACAACCCGTCCCGAAATCGAGGATGATCTTTACTGGGAAAAGGGCGGGAGGGTTTAGCCTGATCACGGTAACGGTGAAACAACGTAAAGCGGGATTCAGGGTATCTGTACGATTCCAGAAGACCCCTGTTCCCTCGAGACCTACCTCGTCATTGGCGCCATAGGCGTCGTCAAATACCTGGGAGAAAATGTTTTCCGCTTCAGCGCTGGTTTCAGCGGAGGTCCTGGAAACCTGGGCTTCCTGTTCTTCCTGGGTTCCGCTTTGCTCTTTTTCGCAAGAGGTAAAAATAAAGCTCGCCACTGCGAAGAGTATGGCAAGCGCTCCGATTTTTAGCTTCATAACCTGGGTTTTGGCAATTAAAATTAATATATGCCTATGAAGGTCCCCGATCCATTAAGTTTAAGGAATCTCGGTTTTTTTTTCAAGCTTTGCTACGCAAACGGTTGCGCAAATGAAGGATTACCTCGTAGATACCCATTCACACGTTTACCTCCCGGAATTCGACGATGACCGGGCAGGTGTTTATGAGCGCGCGGAGAGAGCCCTTGTGCGCAGGATCCTGATGCCGGCCATTGACAGTTCCACCCACGAGAAAATGCTGAAATGCGAACAGGAAGAACCCGGTCGCCTGTTCGCAATGATGGGAGTCCATCCCTGTTCGGTCAGGGGAAATTACAAGGAGGAACTTCGGATCGCCCGCGATCATTTTGATCATCGAAGCTTCATCGCCGTAGGGGAGATAGGCCTGGATTTTTATTGGGACAAGACATACACCAAAGAACAGTATAAAGCCTTCCACGAGCAGATCGAATGGGCGCTGCATTATGATCTGCCGATCGTTATCCATTCACGGGAATCGATCGACGAATGCATAGCCGTGGTTAAAGAACACCAGGCGGGAAAGCTGAGAGGGGTGTTTCATTGTTTTTCCGGAACAGCAGAGCAGGCTGAGGAGATCATAGCGTTGGGATTTTATCTCGGCATCGGTGGTGTGCTTACTTTTAAAAATGCCGGCCTTGATAAGGTGATGGAGAAGCTATCACTCGACCGGGTGGTTCTTGAGACCGATGCACCCTATCTGGCCCCGGTTCCTTTCCGGGGAAAGAGGAATGAGCCAGCCTACCTGGGCTACATCGTAGAAAAGCTCGTGGAAATAGAAAAATTAGAGAAAGAGGAAACTGTGTCGATCACCACAAAGAACAGTATCAAACTGTTTGGGTCATTCGATTGAATTTTTAAAACACCCGCCCAGAGCTTGGTATCTCAATAAAAATGGGGCTGGTTTTTGACCAACCCCATTCATTTTCGATTTGGTTTTACGTGTTTTTAGTACGAGAGTTTTTCCAGCTTGATGGTCTGTATAAGTCTTCCTTTGATATCCCTGACCACCAGGTAATACGAGCCTGCGATATAACTGTTCATCTGGAATTCAAAAATATCGTTCGTGGAAGCCACTACAATTCTTCGTTGCATTACCCTTCCTGACAGGTCAACGAGTTCGAGCATCAAAGGCCTGTTGGCAATGACCGATTCGATCTTCACATACAGGACTTTTTCAATAGGATTAGGATATGCCATAGCCTTCACCCCATCTGGTATCGCGGGGCTGATATTTGTCTTCGTATATAGCAATGGCTGATGGAATCCCTGGGTGTATAACATCCCAGGTTTCGTTCCCTGCTCGATGCGCGGTTCGCCAACTGTCCATTCAAGATTCAGGTTGCCTGCTGTTCCCGTACCCCCATAATTGGAGATCACTTCCGGCACCGGTTTTATCTCATTCATCGTATACTCGATGATCGACCTGTTACAATTATTAACTATGATGGGAAGCACGCTTGCGTTGCTGCTGCCACAGGCGCTATTGGCTCTTACAGAAATATTGCCGCTATGCACACCCATATCAACAACAATTACTGCTGAACCCTGGCCCACCGCGATATGTGCAGACTGGGGTACTGTCCAGGTATAAGATGTAGCCCCGGGTACTTCACTGATACTGTATATCAGGTTTCTTTGGTTCTTACATACAGAAGAAGCACCGCTAACCGGACCTGGAGTCGGGGAGGCGCCCGAAAGCGTTAAACAGGAAGCTGCTGTGCTGCCACAAGCATTGTCTGCAGTAACGCATAAATTTCCAAAAGTAAAGCCATTACTAAAGGAAACGGTAACCGAGTTAGTTCCCTGTCCGCTTGTAACGCTCGCACCCGCCGGAGCTGTCCAGGTATAGGACAAGGCGTTTGCCACCGGCGCGATGCTATAGTTGCGCGTTGTGGGACCGCAAATCGAAACCGAAGCTCCTGTGATCGATCCTGGTGCGTCTGACAATGATTGTACAAACAGTTTTCTTGGGGCAATTGAAGGGCTCTGGCCACAGGCGTTTGACGCCGCCACTATAATATAACCGCCCTGGAATGTGGGACTGTAATCAACGGTGATGGAGGTTGTGCCCTGACCATTCACGATCGTTGAGCCGGCAGGAACTGTCCATACATAATGAGAAGTATTTGGTACCGCGCCGATCGAATATACGTGCCCGCCTGTACTGCAGTTTGCCTGTGCCGGGCCGCTTATGGGGCCGGGGGTCATTGGCAGTGAACCAGTATTTGTGGTGCTCGCGCTGGCTGACGCATTACATCCATTCGCATCGGTAACCGTTACAGTAAAGGTAGCCACCGTGTTAACCACAATGGTTTGCGTGGTAGCTCCGGTATTCCATAAATAACTGGCAAAATTGGCTCCCGCATTCAGCGTGGTGCTGGTTCCTCCACAAAATGACAGAGTTCCTGAAATGGCCGGTACCGGGTTAGCGAACACAGATACAAGCTTCGATGCCGATCCGCTGCATCCATTAAGATCCGTTACGGTAACACTATAATTTCCTGGTGCACTTACTGTAATTGTTTGCGACGTTTCACCGTTTGACCATAGATAACTGGAATAACCCGCTCCCGCATCCAGCGTGGTGGAACCACCCGCGCAAAAGCCTGGCGTTCCTGAGACCTGGGGAGAAGGGGGTGTAAATATCGAGGTAACTACAGAAGCGGAAGCAGTACAGCCACCTGCATTCTCTACCGTTACACTATAAGTACCCGAAGCCGAAACGGTGATGGCCTGCGTGCTTTCACCGGTACTCCACAGATAGCTGCTATAACCGGCGCCTGCATCCAGCGTGCTCGAACCTCCTGGGCAAAATGTTAAGTTTCCTGTGATCGAAGGCGCAGCTAAAACTGTATAGGTGGTAGTAACACTCGCGGTATCCTTACAACCATTTCCATCGGTGACAGTGACGATATAGATACCTGCTGTTAAAGCGGAAATGGTTTGAGTGGTTTCCCCGGTGCTCCAGAAATAACCTGAAAAACCGGCGCCTGCATCAAGTACACTGCTGTTGCCTAAACAGATTTCAGTATTACCTGAAATGGAAGCTGCAGGCAATGAATTCACGGTTACCGTGAAGGGTGCAGATGTAAGGACTCCACAACCAGATCCGTCGTCGTAAGCCACCGTATAAGAGCCTGCCGTGTGAACAGTGATGCTTTGCGTGGTAGCGCCTGTACTCCAGGTGTTGCCTACAGCCTGGCTGGAAGTCAAAATGATACTGTCTCCCTGGCAAAACGAGGACGGTCCACTAGCGGTGATCACGGGAGGAGTGGTGACAGCCGCCACGACTGTAACACTATCCGAAGACTGGCATCCATTTGCATTTGTCGTGGTCAGCGTGTAAACCCCCGGTGTATTTACCGATATCGAATTTCCCGTTTCACCTCCTGGCGACCATTGATAGGAGGAAAACGAACCCGGTACGGCTGATTGTCCAATACTAACGGCATCTACCGAATTGTAACCGGGTACTGCCGGAGAATTGAATGCAATCCTTATCTCGGAAACGTTGAAACTCGTGGTAGGAAAACTGATCCTGTTCTTCCTGGCCTGCTCACCGGGGGGAGCGGCGGTTGCCGAATACACCAGTTCGTAATTCATTGTCCCGGGATTTTTTACAAACACAGAATCCACCGCGCCGGGGTTTGCTACCTCGTATATATCTACAAAATTCACGGGTGTTGCCCCGGGGAATCCCAGCTCAAGGTATTCACGCTGGCCATCAGCGGTATTGCTGATCCAGGCCAGGGGACTTAGGGTGTACATAGGATATACATCCGGTGAACCTAACGCCTGTGCCGCGCTGTAATCAATATTTCCATTCTGGCTACTATGATCCAATACACTATTTGCAAACCGGGTTTCGTTACCGCCTGCCGTAAGTGTGTTGGCGCCACCGGTACAAAGCACCAGGTTTCCACTGATGAATGGTTCGGATACGGAAGAATTAACTTCTGCCCGGATCATTAACCTTCCATATTGAGCGGAATCGCGAAGGTTTGTGCCGTCTGTATTTGCAACGTAATAAGCATTTTCCCGGGTTTGTGCATCCTCCCATTGTGTTCCTACGGGTGAATGAGCCGTGGCTGAAGCCGTTTGCGCAATACCGATGTAAAATTCCTCACTCGAAAATGAAGGAGGAGAGGTAAAATAAAATGAGTGATACCTGTTTACATCTTCTTCTCCCGGAGTAAATGATGTGGAACTGGCAACGATGGCTCCTGCACTGTTCCTGACCACTGCATAAAGAGGTTGTCCTTTCGCTGACTCGGTGAGGTAAACTTTCGCAGAGAGCACCTGGCCACATCCGGTGATGTTGTGCTTACTTAATATTAATCCCGAATCCGTTCCAAGACCAGCGGAAGAAACCAGGGCTGTACCGTCATCATAAGCAATCAGGGATGGATTCACCGTTTGTGCATAGGCTTTGCTATTATTATTGACGACATTTTCATTGGCTTCGGCCGGGATCGAAACAATCAGGGAATCCGTTTCCATCATTGTGGGCGACCAGCCATTGAAATTAACAAGCACGGTGTCTGTAGCTGTTACCGATACCTGTTGTGTATTGGTATACCTGAC
>CAMLEM010000032.1 GCA_946479005.1 uncultured Chitinophagaceae bacterium
AGAATGATTGAATCTTTTTTTGGGGAAGCGATCTTTAGCAGATAGTTTGCCTTGTTTCTAAGATGAGTGACCATACTCTGATTGAGACCTGAACGGTAGCCATAATTATCACCATACATCTCACTTAAACTAAAGGACTGCTTCAATTGGACCAGGTTACTATCCGGGCACCAGACAAGGTCAACCGGTCCTTTTGTTATCTTTTCGGACGGTGATGCAGGAAAAACCCCGGTCAGGTACTGTTCACCCAATGAAAGGACCGGTACTAATTTCTCACTTCCACTAATCCTGCAACGATTGATCTCTGTATACATTAATTTTACACGTTCAAGGCAGCAATATTAAAGCATTTAGTTTTTAAATGGGCCAACCCTCTATCTCCATCTGCATACCCGCCTATAAACGCGCCGAACATCTGCAACGTCTGTTGGATTCCATTGCCCTGCAGGAATTCCGTGATTTTGAAGTGATCGTTACCGATGACAGCCCTGACCAGGAGGTAGCTACGCTCTGCGAGAATTATAAGGGTATGTTCCCGCTCCGTTATCATTGCAATGAGATACCCCTGGGAACCCCCGAAAACTGGAATGAGGCGATCAGGAGGGCAGGGGGTGAATGGATCAAGCTGATGCACGACGACGATTGGTTCAGGGATGCTCATAGTTTAGGGGAGTTTAAGGAGGCGGCTGACAAACACCCGGGCATCGATTTTATATTCTCAGCCTATGAGAATCATTTCCTGGAAAGAAATGAGCGTAGAATCGTGAAAGCCGGCGCGGGGAAACTGAAGCAACTGGAGAATGAACCCGCTACGCTCTTTTCAAGTAATGTGATCGGCCCGCCGAGCGTGGTGATGCACCGGAGGGATGCTTCGGCCTTCTATGACCCACGTGTGAAATGGGTGGTGGATATTGAATTTTATATCAGGATGTTGAACGGTAAGAAATTTTATTACATAGATGAACCTCTCGTGAACGTGGGAATCGGTAGTGAGCAGGTTACGGTGGATTGTTTCAGGCAACGGCAGGTGGAGATCCCTGAAGCATTCTACTTATTTGAAAAGACCTCGTTGAAGCCCCTGAAAAATGTGCTTGTGTACGATGGATGGTGGCGGCTGCTTCGTAACCTGGAAGTGAGAAAGGATTCAGATATCAGTGATTCCGGTTATGGCGGCGCGGTCCCAACCCTTATCCGGTCGATGATCCGGTGGCAGAGGAAAGTGCCCCTGCCTTTATTGAAGATGGGGGTCATTTCAAAACCTTTGATGTTCCTCAGCTATATTTATAATAAGAAGAGGATCACCTGATGCAAGTTTCCATCATCATCATCAACTACAACACGTTCCAGCTCACCAGCGATTGCATTCGCTCGGTGATCGCGCATACAAAAGGAGTGGAGTACGAAATCATCCTGGTGGATAATGCCTCCACCGAACGAGATGCTTCGGAGTTTTTAAATGAGTTTCCGCAGGTGCAACTGATCAGGAACCCTTTTAATGATGGTTTCGCCAAAGGAAATAACCTCGGTATCGAAGCCGCAAAGGGAGCGTTTATCTTACTGCTCAACAGTGATACCATCCTGACCGAGGATTCCATCTCGATGTCGGTAGGGAAGATGAGAACGGATCCGGACATCGGGGTCCTGGGCTGCCGGATGACCTATTCCGATGGCGAGGTCCAGTACACCGCGCGCCGGTTTCGAAGCCTGGGTTGGGAACTGCTCGATCTTTTCCGTTTCATTCCCCTGCTGATGAGTTACCCCAGGAGATCTGAGTTGATGCTGGGAAAATATTTCAGGCACGATGAAGACAGGTATTGCGATTGGGTGAACGGGGCGTTTTTCCTCTTCAGGAGAGAGGTGTTGTGCAAAATGAAAGAAGGTAAACTCGATGATCGCTTTTTTATGTATGGGGAGGATCATCTCTGGTGTCACCAGGTCCGGGACGCGGGATACCGCGTGCTTTTCTTCGCGGGCACCAGCATCATCCATATCAACAGCGGCAGCACCGACCCGGCTAAACGTTTAAAGCTTCGCCAGGCAATGATGAAAAATGAACTTGAGATTGCCAGGGTTCGCAAGGGGAGAGGCCTGTATTATTTTCTTTTCAGGATGCTTTATACAGCGAAGGAATCCCTGAGAAACCTGGTAAAAGGTCTTGTTTTTCGTTCCAGCGGGAAAATGCTCAGGTAACGCGGAGTAGATTCTCAATGATGCCTGCCCAATGGTAGAACCCGTAATAACCGGCTGGTGTCCGCTCGTTTTCGCTGGAAGAAATTTCGACCAGCTCGGCAAAGCTCTTCCAGTCGGCATCGTTCACCACTTTTAATTTGCCGCCGCAAATCTCCTTTCTTATGCCGGCTGAACCGGTTTCAGTGGAAACCACCGTGGTTCCATAGGCGATCGCTTCCACCATCTTTGTTTTCACGCCACCCCCGCTGAGAACGGGATTGAGAAATACATCGGCAGCTTTGAAATAAACCGAAATATCATCCACAAATCCCGCATAGATCACATTCTTATCCTTCCATTCCTCCAGGCCGTGTAATGAGTCGGGTAAGGCCTTCCCGCATACCAGGATCCGGTAATTGCTGCCCTTTGCCAGCAACAGCGGGTTGATCTTGTCCAGGATGGCCTGCAGCGCCTCAAAGTTCGGCCTGTAGTTAAGGAGCCCGTTAAAGAGATAGATTTTCTGGCCGGGAGGAATGCCATACTTCTGCCTGACAAAGGCAGCGGCTTCCTTTCGGTCTTCCGGGTAGGAAGCAATATCGATCCCGAAAGGAACATCAATGCATTTAGCGGGATCCAGCTTCCAGTTGTGCTCCGCAAATTCCCTGTCTTCATCACTGATGAACAAAACCGCATCCGCCTCCCGGAAAAAACGCTTTTCGTAACGTTTCAGGATGGGCCACCACCATCTTCCCGTGCTCCTGAACCGGCGGTATTCGATATTATGCGTGTGAAGAAGGGTTTTGATCCCCGTCTTCTTTTTTATTCTTCGAGCCAGCCAGGCATAATAGGGATGCTCCCATATGATCGTGTCATAAGCATTCTTCCTGATCTCTTCACTGATCTTTTTCACCAGGGAAAGGTCATAGTAACGGGAGAAAGAACGTTTCAGGACAGGCTGCAGTTCATAACCGGTTGCAAGTGACCGATCATTTCCTTCCGTACTGATCACCGTGAGATCCACAGATCTTCCCAGGTGCTCATAAAACCGGGCGATGAATTTCTGCCCCCCGGAAAAAAACGGCAGATAGGGATAAGGGGCTATCGCCAGCACCTTTTTCATCAGGAGGCTGTTTTACGACTGCTTCTCCAGGCCATAAACAGTCCTCCCAGCAGGAGGATCGCTATGAGGAAGGAGCTGGCGTACATAATGGAAACTCCCGATTTGAAGGATTCGGGTTCAAAAACAAAGCGGATCTTATGGTCTCCGGCAGGAACAGGCATTCCCCGGAGGAGATAGTTCACATTCAGGTAATTCACTTTCTTCCCATCCAGGTAAGCATTCCATCCCAGGGGATAATAGATCTCGCTGAATACGGCGAACTGGGGAGAACCGGCCTTCACTTCGTATTCAATGGCATCCGGATCAAAGCTTGTCATTCTTATGGTTGCCGCGGAATCCCATTGAGGCTGGGAGATGTTTGCCGCAAAACTTTTATCTACAATGGCTGTGTCCCTGAGATCAGTTGTACCGATCGCCCGGATCGCTGCCACGCGGTCTTCCACCACCTTCACGTTTTTTACCAGCCAGGCCGGTCCAAAAGCGCCCGGGTTGGCCACCAGGGACTCGGCTCCCGTTTCCGGGTCCTGCACGATGAAATATTTGGCATTAAGCATATTCAGCACCTGGGGGTGGGGGCGGGCGCTGAGGTACATTTCTATAACGTCCTGGTATATGCGAAGCTTGGCCGGGTGGTAGCCTCCTATGGATTTATGAAAGGCCGAGGTCCTCGTTTCATTGTAAGTGCTGGTAGCCCGGTTAAATACGCGGTAATTCGGATCGGTATCTTTTAAGATCTCCTTGTCAATGGCGGAAGGCGTGAAATTCCTGTTCACGAACTCATCGGAAGAAACATATTCATCTTCGCTGAGGTATCTGTTGCTAACGAGCGTGATCTCCAGGGTGGAGATCACCAGGATGATGATGGCGGCGATCATCGGTTTGATCTTTTCCCGCATAGCCAGGTAAAGGGCGCCCAGCAATACAAGGGCGAAGGCCAGGGCGCGGAACATTTGTCCGCCGAACATCGATTTCCTTTCAGCTTTCATTGCGGAGATCACCACGTCGGCAAACTCGGCGTCATTCTGGGAGGCACGCAGTACATAATCGCGGATCCCATCATCGATAGGAGTACTGTAGCTCATCCCGAACCACAGAAGGATCAGAACCAGGAAAAGGCCACCCGTTGCATAGAGTATCTTTTTGAAATTCTGTTTGACCATTTCCCGGTTAGCCGGGGAATAAAGAAGCTGATGCAAGGCCAGTGCAGCGGCCACGCCCATCGCGAACTGGGGGATCACCTGCGCCATTGAAGGAGCGCGGAACTTGTTATAGAAAGGAAGATTTTCGAAGAGGAATAAGTTAAATCCCAAAAGGTTCTTTCCCCACGACATCATCACCCCCAGCAAGGTGATCGCCAGGAGAGCCCAGCGGAGTGGTGTCCGGACCAGTACAAGCCCGATCAGGCCCAGCACGAAGATCATCACGCCGAGGTAAGCGGGTCCGGCCGTGTAAGGGAGATCACCCCAATATTTGGGCAGGCTGCCTGCAAATTGAATGGCCTGTTGCTCGCTGATGTTCCTTTCGGTAAGGGCGGATACCACTTTGGAATCTTCACCCAGCGTTTCCGTGCTGGAACCTCCGAAGGAATGGTGCATCAGTAAAGTAAATGTTTCTGCCTTGCCCAGGCTATATTCAAAGGCATAGGAAGTGTCGAGGCCTTTGGTGCTCGCCGCGCTGACCGAATCTCCCGTGATGGCAATATCCTTTCCGCCCCGCATCGTGTACTTCGCGTATTCGGAAGTTGTTTTAAGTATGAGCGCATTCCCTGCCACACCCACGATCGCGGAAAAAATGGCGATCGCAGCGGCGATGCCGAGATGTTTCCAATCCTTTTGGCGGATCCAACCGATCACATAGGCAATGGTTATGATCGCAGCAATGATGAACGTGTAGTAGGTGATCTGGAGGTGATTCGACGCGATCTGCTGGTAAGCCGCAAAGCTCGTAAGCGCCAGTCCCAGCCAGTAGTGTTTATTGTAAGTGGACACCAGCCCGGCAATCAGCAAGGGCATATAGGCCGTGGCGATCATTTGCGTATCGTGACCGGCATTGATCACTACAGCGTTATAGGTGGAAAAAGCATATGCAAGTGCCGTTATCATCCCCACCACCGGGTTTACACGCAGGCAAAGACTAAGAATGTAGAAACAAAGGCAGGCGAGGAAGAAAAAGTTGATCGGTTTCGGCAGCCCCAGGGTGAGGATCTTCGTGATGTCGGGAAGGATGCTTTTCCCGTGCATAGCGATCTGGTAATTCGGCATCCCGCTGAACACATTGGGGTTCCAGAGCGGGAAATGGCCGTGCTTTTCCTTATACTGGAATGCATTTTCTGCCGCGCCTCTCCAGCCAATGGTATCGTGCTGGTTGAGCACATTTCCTTCCAGCACCGGTTTACAGAAGATCACCGAAACGATCAGGAAAACAAAAAGGGCAATGATGTGAGGGAGGCTTTTTTTCAACAGGCCATTCGTCATACCGGGGACTTATTAGGCTGACAAAATAATGCTATTTTAGACGAAAATCCCGATGGGCTGGTTACAATTTTTGTCAAGGCTTGCCTTTATTTGCGGTTTATTTTTCTTGCTTGCGATCTCGCTGCGTATTTGGGTCTGGATCCCCGATGAACATATCGTATCCACCATCATCACCATCGGCTATTTCATAGGGCTGATCGTGGTGCCATTCACCTGTCTTTGTTACATTGTGATAATGCTTCGCCGGAATAAACCGGGCAGGTATGTGGCGCCCTGGCTCGTGGTTGCCAATTTCATTTTTCTTTTGGCCTTGTTATTTTACATTTTCTATCTCGATGATCCATACTATCATCAATAATAAATCAACCCGCCTCTTTCTCATCCTGGGTGGATTCTTCATTGCAAATGCCCTGATTGCAGAAGTGATGGGTGTAAAGCTGTTTTCACTGGAGGAAACCTTTGGCGCAAGGCCGGTTCAGCTGAACATTTTCGGGAATGATTTTTCTTTCAATCTCACAGCCGGGGTGCTGCTCTGGCCTGTGGTATTCATAATGACGGACATCATCAATGAGTATTACGGGATGAAAGGAGTGCGGTTCCTTTCTTTCCTGGCCATTGGCCTGATCACCTATGCTTTCATAATGTTCCAGGGGGCGATCCATCTCACGCCGGCCGGCTTCTGGGTAGGTAATTTTGCGGCACAGGGCGTGCCCGATGCGGACAAGGCTTATCGAGCGATCTTTGGACAAAGCCAGTGGATCATCGTAGGGTCCCTGGTGGCCTTTCTTGTTGCACAATTACTAGATGTATTCATATTTCACAGGATCAAGCGGATGACCGGCGAGAAAAATATCTGGTTGCGGGCTACCGGATCCACCATTGTTTCCCAGTTCGTGGACAGTTTCATCGTGCTTTTTATCGCTTTTTATATCGGGCCCCGACTGTCGTCCAACGAGGGAACTCCCTGGAGCTTCGCCCTGGTGATGGCCATCTGTATCGGGAATTACATTTACAAATTCATTATGGCGCTGATACTTACTCCTGTGATCTATTTGCTCCATCACTGGATCGACAGGTATTTGGGGGAGCCACTTGCAACAGAAATGAAGACGCGGGCGATGGGCTAGGGAACAGAGTTCAAAGAGCAGAGTTCAGAGAAGTACGGAGATCTAAAAAATGACCTTTCCCTCAAATACCTTTTCTGCCGGTCCGCAGAGCCAGATATTCTCATACTTGTTTTCGTCGATCCGGTCGAACTCAACGGTAAGGGTTCCACCCAGGGTCTTCACTTCCACATCGTTGAACCCAACTTCATTGTGGTAACAGACCAGGGCTGCCGCGGTAACGCCCGTGCCGCAGGAATAGGTCTCATCCTCCACGCCCCTTTCAAAAGTGCGAACGATGATCCGGTTGCGGTTCCCGGTCAGTTCCACGAAATTGACATTGATCCCTTCATCTTCGAATTCACGGCTATGCCGGATTTCGTGTCCTTTTTTATAGACATCCATTTCCATCACATCGTTCACGATCTTCACGTAGTGAGGGGAGCCCGTGTCGAGGATATAATCATTATGAAATTTCCGGATGGTCCTGACGTCTTTCATTTTCAATGAAACGATGCCATCCATATCGATCTCGGCCTCGTGGGAACCATCCGAGGCAAGGAATTTATACAGGTTCCGGTGGATCCCGAGGTGGTAAGCGAACTTGACCATGCAACGCCCCCCATTCCCACACATACTCCCTTCTTTCCCGTCGGCATTGAAATATTTCATTTCGAAATCATAGCCGGGCCGCTGGTTCAGGAGCATCAGCCCGTCGGCGCCTATGCCGAACCGGCGATCACAAAGCCGGTGCACCTGCTCCGTGCTGATCTCATTGAATTCTCCGTTGCGGTTATCGGCCAGGACGAAATCATTACCAGTGCCCTGGTATTTATGGAAGGAAAGGGTCATAACGCAAATTAAATAAACTTGTTCACTACCTTCGCGTACCCCCGAATGATCCAGTACTTTAAAAATATCAACCAGGAGACCATTACCGTTGACCAGCCGGAGAACGGGGTTTGGGTGAATGTGCTTCCTCCCCTGCGGCAGGAAGAGTTCACCGAACTGTCAAACGGGCTCGACATACCCCTCGACTTCCTCACCGACTCCCTTGATATTGATGAAAGAAGCCGTTTTGAGGAGGATGATAATGTGAAGCTCATCGTGCTGAAAACGCCCACGGAAAATAAGTCGATCAATGAGAGCGACGCTTACTATATCACCATCCCGATCTGCATCATTCTCACGCACAACCAGATCGTCACGGTGAATTCATTTGAGAATACCGCCATCAAGCGGTTCCTCACCACTTTCCAGGACCGCTCCCCGGAAAAGAAAAGCCTGATGGTGCTGAAGATCTTTGAGAAGGTGGTGCAGAATTTTATGGAGCACCTAAAGGAGATCAATCACCGCCGCAATACATTCGAGCAAAAACTCTATGACGCAAGCAAGAATGAGTACCTGCTGGAACTGATGCGGATACAGAAAAGCCTCGTGTATTTCGTCACAGCGCTTCGGTCCAATGAGCTGCTCTTCATCAAGATCCAGCGGAATAATTTCCTGGCGCTGACCGAAGAAGAGAAGGAGATCCTCGAGGATCTCATCGTGGATAATTCCCAGGCCCTGGAAATGGCGAATATTTACAGTAACATCCTCAGCTCCACCCTCGATGCCTTTGCAGGGATCATCGCCAATAACCAGAACGAAGTGCTGAAGCGACTATCCGTGATCACGATCGTGCTGACCTTCCCGGTGCTTGTAGCGAGCATCTACGGGATGAACGTACCGATCCCTTACCAGGATTCGAGGCTGGCATTTTATATGCCGGTAGGCCTTTCCCTGGTGATCTCTTTGCTGATCGGCTGGTTTTTCCTGCGAAAGAAGATTTTTTGAGTTAAAGTACAGGGTACGATTTCAAGCTAAACCAGGCAATGGACCTATTTAATATACGTGTGTACGGGATCCTGATCAATGAAAAGCGACAGATCCTTTTAAGCGATGAATATATCCGGGGCAAGTACTACACTAAATTCCCGGGAGGAGGTCTTGAATTTGGTGAAGGGACCCGTGATTGCCTGGCCCGCGAGATCCAGGAGGAGATGGACCTGAAGGTGGAAGTGGGAGAGCATATTTATACCACTGATTTTTACCAGCCATCCGCATTTAACCCCCGGCACCAGATCCTGTCCATCTATTATTACGTACATCCCCTCGAAGAGATCAGGTTCGAGCTGAGGAATAAGCCCTTTGATTTTAATGAACGGGAATTAAATGCATACCGTGAAAAGGGTGAGACCGAGACCTTTCGTTTTGTGGACCTCGACCGGTTTTCGGTGGAAATGCTGTCTCTTCCGATCGATAAAATTGTTGGAGAGATCATTCTTTTTTCTTCCTGAACACCACGTAACCCCAGCCACTCCGGAAAACATCGATCCGGAAAGTGGAATCAGAAAGCTCAATGATCGGAAATACATCATCCGGACGGCCGGTATTTTTCAGAACAAGTGTTTTATTGCTATCGGAAAGTTCATATTTCTGCCTGGCAACGAATCCCTCGGGGTCGCCGGCCTTGGGCTGGGTAACGGTGAAAACATAATCTTCAGAAAAATCAAAGGTGAGGCCTTTGTGCATATCGTGGAGACCGCTATAAAGGGTATCGGTGATATCCACGGGCTCCCCATCGAGTAGTTCGATCCTTTCGTACTGCCAGTTCCCTGCCAGGGGATTGGAGCCTTCTTTTTTTTTCTGACCACAGGCTGCAAATACAAGAAGAAGCCAGAGATAAGGTTTTATACTCATTATTTATTTGGGATATAGATAAAAACTAGACGCTTTCACCAAATATTTCGACAAAACGTTTGATGAGGTTTTCCACAGCCGCTTTTCCATCTTTGGAGAACTCTTTCACCACGCGGTTTGCCACGATGGCATTCAATGCAAGGCATTGATGACCTAACAATCTTCCCAGCCCGTAGATGGCTGAAGTTTCCATTTCGAAGTTGGTGATGCGGTGCTGCCCAAAACGGAAATCCGTGAGCCTGTTGACCAGATCAGGATTTCGTACCCCTAACCGGAGAACCCGTCCCTGAGGGCCATAGAAACCCGGGCAGGTGACCGTGATCCCCTGGTGGAAGTCCTTTACAAAATGTTTGATCAGGGAAGCGGCGCCACTGCTTACATAGGGCTGGCCGATCTGACCGTGCACCTGGGTATGTGTCACAAAGGACTGGATCAATTCTTTTTCCTGCTCATTTTGCTCAAGCCGGTAGAAATTCAAAAGATTGTCAACACCCAGGCCGTGAGTGGATGCCACAAAATCGTCCACGGGAATATCGGCCTGTAGGGAACCCGAGGTTCCCACGCGGATAATATTAAGGGAGGTCAGTGAACTCTTCACCTCCCGGCTTTTGAAGTCAATGTTCACCAGGGCATCCAGCTCGTTCATCACAATGTCAATATTGTCGGGACCGATGCCGGAGGATAGAACGGTGATACGTTTCTTGTTGATGTAGCCGGTATGGGAGATGAACTCACGGTGCTGCCTTTTTACTTCAATGGAATCGAAATATTTGCTGATCTCTCTTACGCGGTCGGGGTCACCCACTGTTACTACAGTGCACGCCAATTCTTCGGGGCGGAGGTCGAGATGATAGACGGCGCCCCGCTCGTTGATGATCAATTCGGATTCAGCTATGCGGCTCATACCTTGCAAGTTATATCTTTTAAACCTTCAAATCATTGCTGTATATTTGCCCGTTCCAAAAAGGTCCTGTGGCCGAGTGGCTAGGCAGAGCTCTGCAAAAGCTCGTACACCAGTTCGAGTCTGGTCGGGACCTCATCTTGTACACCAGTTCCCTGCCTGACTGCGTCACGC
>CAMLEM010000033.1 GCA_946479005.1 uncultured Chitinophagaceae bacterium
TCGATGTCGTTGATCGTGCGGGTGGTAAGTGTGCCAATGGGCGTACGGTCGAACTGCGAAAGATTCAGGCCCATTATCTTCTTGTAGGTGGCCACGCGAAGGTCACGCACCACGGATTGCCCCAGCACTGCGGTGGTAAATGAAAAAAGGAACCGGATCAGGGTCTCCACGATGATCAGCCCGATCTGGATGATAGTGATGTTGATCACCATTTGCGGAATGGATTTCGTGATGAACTCGTCTACGGTGTACTGGATAAGGAAAGGCCGTACCGGCGTGAGAAAAGCCAAAACAATGGCGAGCACCACCGACAGGTAGAATTTTTTCCTGTAGGGAGAAGCATACCTGAACACACGGCGTAACAACTGGAGATCGAAAAAGACTTTTTTCGGTTTTGACAAGGAAAGAGACTTATTTCTGTAAAGTTATCCGTTCGCGCCCGGATTATTGCTCGTCCTCTTCTCCTGTATCACCCATTGCAATACGGTAGGCTTTGATGAAGAGCGCACCCAGGTTCTTGTGCGGGGGAACGTAATCTTCGAAGATCTTGTCGGTGACCATACTGTCGAGCTCCTTCCAGAAGGGGATCCATTCGATATTACTTCCCGTACGAAGCTTCTCCATTATGAGCTTGAGGAAGGGATTGTTCACAGGGGCATCGGCGATCTGCTTGGTGCCAATGATATGTGCATCGGGCGCTTTTTCAAGGATATCGTGGATCATCCGGTAGCCCCCGCAGGAACCCATAAATACGATCTTGGAAGCGGTTGACATCTGCTCGATCGTATAAGGTGCATTATAGCTGTGCCCGCGGTTGATCGTAACCGTGGGAATGATATGGTTCGTTTTCAAATACTGGCAGAGCGCTTCCTGCGCCTTCGCATCTTCGTTGGTTTCTTCGGGAAGCGGGCGGTTCATATATAAGGAAACGGGTTGCCCTTTTGCCGCCGTGATGGTGACCCATTGCTTATTGCTCTGGTCTATCTTCCAGTTTGAATTATTGAACATACTGATAAGCCCCGGGAAAACGCCGCGTCCATCCCTGTCGCCATAAATGAACAGCTGAACAGCGATATGGTTGCTGTCGTAACGCAGTGAAGTGTGCGGTAAACTGTAAACAGGCGGGATCCCCAGTTCTTTTGTAAGGTCGATCTTGTCATCGCCATCCGCAGAGCGGAACAGTGTGCGGAGGATGCGGTACATCTCGATCCCGCGCTTATTGTTTGCTGCGAGGTTGCGCTGGTAATTCTGATCGATATTCAGCAACATCTGGGCGGCGATCGGTTTGAGTGTTTCCGCGATGCTGGCGTAAGAATCCGCCACATCCACCCCGTCTTCCAGGCCATTACCGGATTCAAGACGACTTACAAAGGCTTTCATTAGTTTTTCAGCATCGCTTTCATCTGTGGGATCCTTCTTCGGAGGGAAAGTGGAGAGAAAATCGCTCAGCGTGGCAAAGCCTGCCGACATTTTGATGAACTTACGGTACTTATCAAACCGGAGGTTCATCAACAGGGAGTCACCCCTGTTGCCGATCTTTTTCATCATCAGCGGGTATATCCCTTTCACGAAGCTCGACGTGTAAATCGATCCGTCGGAAGAAACGGCGAGATAATAAAGCTCGTAGGCATTCAGTGACTGGATGATCCGGAACCGGTATTCCGCATTATGATCGTGGAGGGCATTGATGGTATTGACGAAATCTTCCCTGGCCTTTCTCTCGAGGCGGGCCGTAAGTCCTGAAAACTCCAGCGCGGTATCCTTATTGAGTGCACGCCCCACATAATCCATCTGGGTTCTTACCAACAGCTTGTAATAAGCGATGGAATCATCCTTCACCGCGTCGATCTCCTCCAGGGTCATTTTCCCCCTGACGATGTTATCAACAAAGGGGAAATATTGCTGGCCGCTCCGGCTCCTTGCCATCTTTGCCACGGTTTCAATGAAAATATCATCCTTGATATTTCGAATCACCGCTCCCAGCTTGCTGTTCGCCGCTGCAAAATCATAAAGCTGGCGGGGATATTTCCTTGCCACCACCCGAACAAGGCTATCGGCAAAGGGAACATTGGGATTCTGATGCAGGGTGATGAAGGTTCTGTGGGGATAGGCAGCGCAGTATTTTCGGATCAGGCTGAGCTTCGCAAGCTTCCAGCCCGGGTTCTTATCAAAGATATCCGCGGCCAAAAGATTTGTGCCGGCATCATAAGGAAGTGCATCAATGATGCCTTCGATGGTCTTTCCCTTCCTGTCGAGCGCCATACTCTCCTCATAAGCGGTAAGTATGAGCGGCAGGCTGACGGCATTGACTTTCTTATCGCTCTTCAGCTTCCAGTGATCCCTGAAATACCCGAGTATCTTTTCCAGTCCATAGAGGTAGTTCACTTTTAAACGGTGGTCGAAGCCCGGATCGGTCTCTATGAGGTACTGCAGCACATCCGTGCGCTGAACGAGCGCTTTTGTCAGGAGGAAATTGATCTCGTCGCTGGTGGAAGGATTGAAATTCCTGTCGGCCTTTCCATCCGATCTCAGGATCTCTTCCTGCTCCCTGTTAATCCCATCGTGCCGGATCTGGCGGTCGAGCCGCGGTTTATAGTTGGATGGGATCTTCGCCGTATCGGACACACTGGCGCCCTGGGAAAAAGAAGCCAGGCTGCCCGAAAGAAACAGGCATAAGATAAGGTATCGCAGGGTCGCCATCATAAGGATCGTAGATCAAAGGTACTAAGCCTCTCCCAAAACGCCTTTAAAGCGGGTTTTGACTCTGAGATAGACTGTCTTACAACAAAAAAGGATGCGTAAAGTTCATATTATTTTTACATTAAGTCTTTTTAGTCAAAGAGTTAAAAAGGTTTTCCCGGCTTCTTTCTGGTAGCTTTGCAAAAATTTAATCGCGATGGACCACAGCCCCGGGAAGGTATTGATTGCAGATGACGAGCCGGACATCCTGGAGATCCTGAAGTACAATCTTCTTCAGGAAGGTTATGAAGTGATCACGGCCAAGGATGGGGACGAGGCCCTGGAAAGGGCGAAGCGGCATCAGCCTGATCTCGTGGTCCTGGACGTGATGATGCCAAAGAAAACAGGAGTCGAAGTCTGCCACCTGCTAAGAGGCCAGCCCCATTTTCGTGAGACCCTCATTATCTTCTTGACCGCCGTAAATGACGAAGCGACCCAGATCCACGGTTTGGAAACCGGCGCCGACGATTATATCAGCAAACCCATCAGCCCGAAAGTCTTCATCAGCCGGGTGAACGCGCTGTTCCGGAGGATCAATAAAACCGAATCCAGGAAACTGGAAATGCCCGGAATGATCATCGACCCGGATAGATTTGTTGTAACGGTGGAAGGAAAGGATGTGGTGCTTGCTAAAAAAGAGTTTGAACTTCTTTATATGCTGGGCCAAAAGCCGGCAGGGTTTATCTCCGGAATGAGATCCTCAACCAGGTCTGGGGAAATGATGTGATCGTGGGAGACAGGACCATCGATGTACATATCCGGAAAATCCGCCAGAAACTTGGCGTGGACTGCATCACCACCGTTAAAGGCGTGGGATATAAATTCTCCCTGTAAGCGCTACCTTCATTCGCAAAGATGGAACTGGCATTCATATCAGCGGCGGCGCTTTTGGCAGCCATACTTACTTTCTTTTCAGGATTCGGACTGGGAACCATCCTGACCCCCGTTTTTATGATCTTCTTCCCGCCCGATCTCGCCATCGCGCTGACCGGTGTGGTACATTTCTTCAATAACATTTTCAAAGTTTTCCTGGTGGGAAAAAGAGCTGACCGTTCGGTGGTGATCCGGTTTGGCATTCCTGCCGTGGTAATGGCGCTGGTAGGCGCCTGGCTGATGCTGCAAATGGCAAATCTTCCCTCCCTTCATACTTATCAATTGAATGGAAGAACATTCACGATCTCTCCCATCAAGCTCACGATCGCCGTACTGCTGATCATTTTCGCATTGATGGATCTCCTGCCACGCTTGAAAAAAATTCAGTTTGGAAAAGATAAACTGGTACTGGGCGGAGCGCTCAGTGGATTTTTCGGAGGACTTTCCGGCAACCAGGGCGCATTGCGAAGTGCCTTCCTGGTAAGGGCGGGACTCAGCAAGGAGGCATTCATCGGAACTGCAGTGGTGGTATCCACGCTTGTTGATTTCACCCGGCTGGGTGTTTATGCCACCAAATTCAGCCGCAGCGGGCTGATCGATAACATTCCCGTGGTTCTGGCAGCGACCCTCTCGGCCATCCTGGGCGCATTCATCGGGAATAAATTATTAAAAAAGCTGACCTTGCAGTTTATCCAGGTAACGGTTGCCATTATGTTGCTGGTGCTGTCGATCCTGCTGGGTGCAGGCCTGCTCTAAGTCATTAAATGAAATTATGCTTTCAAAAAATATCTCACCAAGGAAACTTGCCTTCTTTACTGCATTGGGAATTTCGATCCTGCCCGGTGTGCTGATCGGGGCCATTGAGCGAAACGTGTACTGGGGGATCGGGAGCTTTCTCGCCATCCTCGCGATCACTTACCTGGTATTTGCCATTGTGCTGGAAAGATTCATATACCGGAATGTGAAGCTGATCTATCGCTTCATCAACCAGACAAAAGCCACCCGTAAGGAGGAGACCTATTATAAGTATGTGCTCCCGATGAAGAACCTCAACGATGTGAAGCAGGATGTGCAGGCCTGGGCAGAGGAAAATAAACAGGAGCTGGAAAACCTCCGCCAGAATGAACAATACCGGAAGGAGTTCCTTCAAAACCTTTCACACGAATTCAAGACCCCTGTCTTCGCCATCCAGGGTTTCATCGACACCCTGCTGCAGGGTGCTATGAACGATCCCAAAACCAATAAGGATTTCCTGGAAAAAACTTCCCGCAACGTGGAGCGCCTGTCCAATCTCATCAACGACCTCGACGTGATCTCCCGGCTGGAAAGAGGAGAACTGGTTCTCAGCAAATCAAGCTTCGTGATCCAGGACGTTGTGCGCGAGATCTTCGAAACGCTTTCGGTAAAGGCTGCGGCAAAACAGATCGAATGCAGCATCAAGAAAGGATATGAGTCTGCGCTGATCGTGAAAGCCGACAAGGAGAAGATCCGCCAGGTAGTTGGAAACCTGGTGGAGAATGCCATCAAATACGGGAAGCAGGGAGGGACCATCCTGGCTAGCATTTATGTCACCGACGGATCAACGGTGCTGGTGGAGATCAGTGATGATGGGATCGGCATACCGGAAAGGCATTTGTTGAGGATATTCGAAAGGTTCTACCGCACGGAAGAAGGAAGGAGAATGGATGTAACGGGTTCAGGTCTTGGGCTCGCGATCTGCAAGCATATCATCGAAGCGCACGGGCAAACCATTCACGTGAGAAGTACCGAAGGTGTGGGAACTACGGTGGGGTTCACGCTCGAAAAATTCTAATTCCTCGCTTTTAGGTCGGAAAGAAAATTCGCCGCGGCAGCGCTCATCGTTGTGGCCACCAGTTTTCCTTTTATGTCCATTAAAAAATGGCGGCAGGTTTCGTCAGAGAATTTAAACGAGACATCCGATACCTGGTTTCCCTTTTCAAAGAAAAGAAGGTTACCATCATACCCGCATTTAAAGATCTCGGTTTCTTTGGCGCTCACAAATTCCGTCAAACGGCGGATGGCAGCCGCTTCAGTTGTGGCTACGGTTTGGACCACCGTGGTCGTTCCCGGTTCGTAAAAATTGATCACCAGGCTGTCGGAGCCACTGAGTTTACCTGAAACATCCTGGTTGCCGGTACAGGCAGCCAATGTAGCGATGGCCAGGAATAAGCCTATTTGAAAACGATTTCTGTTTTTCATTTTACCCGATAAGATGTACAATGCCCAATGTTTAATTCTTAAGGACAGGTAAAAATAAGAGTTGACCCTGCTCTTTCCTAACGGAAGTGATAAAAATGAAAGACTATGGAGGATCCTGAGAAACTTGAAGGATCTTAAAACCGGAGCTGGATCCTGAAAGTGAAGACATTGTCTTTGATATCCTCCGTAAATCCCGGCAGCAGTGTTTTCTCGTTTCGCACGATATCGTAATAGGCAATCAGTTTCAGGTTGTCTTTAAATAAACGGGCCAGCCCAAAACCGAAGGTATCGAAGCGAACGTCACCGGCGTCGAGATTTGTACCGGCCTTGCCCAGTTCCAGTTTTTCCACCTCCCTGTTGGGATCGTACAGATCGTATTTGGCGATCAGCTCCCATTCAGGTGTTCCGAGGTTCTGCAGGAAATAGATGAAGGCGGCATTGAAATTTCGTATGTAGGTCGGCGTGAGGGGCAGGGTGCCCGGATTGGTGGTGGAAACGGCGGAACCCGGCTGGGTACCCGTCCAGTATTCCCCTCTCAGCTCTGTTTTTCCCCAATCGTGTTCAAGCACCCATTGCAGATCCGCCCCATAATAGTGGCGGGGCGCCTTTTCCCCGATGTTTTGCACGCTGGAATCCACCAGGAATAATTTATTACCTGCCGCGGCGCCCATTTCATACCGGTACTTCGTAGCCTGCCGCCAGCCCCCGTTCAGTAGCGAGAGTCCCCCGCTTAACTCCATCGTAGGGGCGATCTTAAATGGCTTTACATACAAGCGGCTGATGATATCCTTGTAAGAATCGAATTCAGCAGGGCCTGATTTTCCCTGCCCATTGAAAACGCCGATATCGAATTTGAAATGGGGAAACTTCGTTTTTTTTCTCACCGGTTCATAGCTGAACATTGCCCCCAGGTCGCGCTCACTGGGCATCAGGGTTTGTGAAGCCCTTCCCCTTTCCGGTGATTCACGATAGCTGGAAGAAAGATTCACCTCGTATCCGAATGGCCGGGCGAAAAGTCCCATACTGAGGGAGAGAAAATTCTTCTTCGGCTCAAAAAGACGAACGAACATATCTCGCACGTTCACGTCGCGCTCGGTGGCTTCGAACTGAAAGGTGAAGATCGCTTTGGGCGTTTGATCCACTTTCCCGGGAACCACATAATCCATCTTTACGCGCGCGCGGCGGATCATAAACCGGTTATTGGAGAAAGGCTGGAAATCCCCGCCCGCATAACTGTCAATGCCTTCTGACTGCGCGGCCTGGAACTGTGGCTGGATATAGGCGCTAAAATGCAGGTTCTCAAAACGTTTCAGGAAAGGCCGGAGCGTATCCTTAAAGAACATCGAGGTATCATAATCCGCCAGGTACCGTTGTGAATGACCTTCCTGTAAACCGAAGACACAAATGACCAGGAAGAGGACCCGCTTGCAAACACTTACCATAGTTAATAATTCGCGCACAAAACTAGTAATATAAAACCTGTGTTATCGAATGGTTCACTTAAATTTATTTCCATATTAATTAATTATTAATTCTATCCGTTCGCTGGCTTCAAGCAATAGCGCCGGGTAATTTCGTAAAACCAAAACCGCACAAAAAAAACAAATATGGCACTGAACTCCTTTCTCAAAATATTTATGCCGAAAAACCGTGTCTTTTACGAGCTCTTCGAAAAGATCGCAGCCAACGCAGAAGCGATGGGCTCGCTGTTGAAGGACGTGATCGAGGAACCCGATTTTGACAAAAGGGCGGCGATCATCAATAAGATCGAAGACCTGGAACATACCAATGATGAATTAACGCATAATGTTTTCACCGAGCTGGGCCGGAATTTCATCACCCCGTTCGACCGCGAGGACATACATTATCTCGCCACTTCCCTGGATGACATTGCAGACTATGTTTATGCCGCCGCCAAGAAGATCAATTTCTACCGCGTAAACCCCAATGATACCGGGATGCAGAAATTCGCGGAGCTCATCGAACAGGGTGTACAGCAGGTGAGGATCGCCGTTACTGAATTGCGGAATATGAAAAATATGCGGAATATCACCGAAGCCCTGGTGAAGATCAATAGCATCGAGAACCAGGCCGACGATATTTTCGATTTCAGCATTGAAAGACTGTTTGATACGGAGCCGGATGCCAAAGAGGTGATCAAGAAAAGAGAGATCTACCAGGTGATGGAGATCATTACGGATAAGTGCGAGGATGCCAGCAACGTGATAGAATCCATTATCATCAAGTACGCTTAAATCTTTATCACCACCAAGCAGCACGTATGACTCCCTTCCTCATCGCGATCATAGCTCTTGCGCTTATTTTCGATTACATCAACGGATTTCACGATGCGGCCAATTCCATTGCCACCGTGGTTTCCACCAAGGTGCTCACCCCTTTCCAGGCTGTGCTCTGGGCCGCGCTTTTTAACTCCCTGGCATTTTTCATCTTCAAAGACCACGGGGTGGCTGATACAGTGGCCAAGACCGTACACCCGGAGGCGATCGAAACAACAGCGAATGAGAGTGGGAAAATGATGCGGGTGATCTTCGCGGGACTGATCGCAGCGATCTGCTGGAACCTGCTCACCTGGTGGCTGGGCATTCCCTCCTCCTCTTCGCATACACTCATCGGGGGATTCGCAGGGGCTGCTGTGGCAGCGGGCGGCTTTTCGGCGGTGAATTCATCCGTGATCCTGAAAACGGCCAGCTTCATTCTTTTTGCGCCATTGATCGGAATGATAATGGCGTTTATTATGTCGCTCTGGTTCCTGAGCTCATTTAAAAAAGGATGGGCATCCAAAATATTCCCTCTTTCCGTGATCCTTGGTGTGGCGATCTTCCTTTTTCTCAGCATCAAGACCGATCCCGCCACGCTGAAATCCCATTATGATTCCTACATTATGAGGGTGATCTTCGATTCCAAGAATTTCAAATGGATCCTGCTTGCCTTCATCCTGCTTGTAATGGCGATCTTCTCGCTCTGGCTCAGCACCCTCAATGCCCACCGGGCGAACCAGTGGTTCAAGAGACTGCAGCTAATTTCCTCGGCAGCTTTCAGTATCGGTCACGGGGGGAATGATGCACAAAAAGTAATGGGTATCATAACGGCCGCGCTAATTGCTGGTTCTGAAACAACCGGCATCACCGATTTCTCACAAATGCCCGACTGGGTGCCGATCTCCTGCTATGCGGCTATCGGCCTGGGCACAATGAGTGGTGGTTGGAAGATCGTGAAGACAATGGGCACCAAGATCACCAAGGTCACTCCATTTGAAGGAGTGGCTGCAGAAACCGCCGGCGCACTGACCCTTTTCATTACCGAAGCTTTGAGGATCCCCGTAAGTACCACGCATACCATTACCGGTGCCATAATGGGAGTGGGTGCCACGAAACGGCTTTCCGCAGTTCGCTGGGGGGTTACCGTGAACCTGATCTGGGCCTGGGTGCTCACCATTCCCATCAGTGCGTTGCTGGCTGCGGGGGTGTTTATGATCGTGAAGTTATTCTGATTTCGTTTTCCTGTTATTCGCAAAAATCTTAATCAGGTTAAGCCTTACCTGCTATGAGTCACTTTTTTGGAACCGCTTCGGCGCTTAGAAACGGCTTGGTGCTTAATTCTTAAATTTGCGGATGGGAAAAATTCTCGTTACAGGCGGTTGCGGATATATCGGCTCGCACACAATGGTTGACCTCATTGAAAACGGCTACGAGGTCATTTCAGTGGATAATAATTCAAGGTCTAACCCGAATATCCTCAAAGGAGTTGAACAGATCACCGGTAAAAAAATCAAGAATTATAAAGTTGATCTTTGCAATTTCGACGACAGCTTCGCCATCTTCCAGGAAAACACCGATATCACCGGGGTGATCCATTTCGCAGCCTTCAAGTCTGTGAATGAATCAGTGGAAAAACCGCTGGCTTATTATGAGAATAACCTGGGATCCCTGATCAGCTTATTAAAATGCGTCCAGGAATTTAAAACCCCTCATTTCGTTTTCTCATCATCCTGCAGTGTTTATGGCAACCCGGATGAGGTACCTGTCACGGAAAACAGTCCCTTGAAGTCCGCCGAGTCTCCTTATGGATATACCAAGCAGGTGGGTGAACATATCCTTGCTGAGATCGCCAGGTCTGCACAGATCAATACGGTGCTTTTAAGATATTTCAACCCTGCGGGGGCGCATCCCTCGGCACAGATCGGGGAAATGCCGCTGGGGACTCCGCAAAACCTGGTGCCCGCCATCACGCAGACTGCCATTGGCAGGATACCCAAAATGTTTGTGTACGGAACCGACTATCCCACCCGGGATGGATCCTGCATTCGTGACTTCATTCACATTATGGACCTCGCCCGGGCGCACACCCTGGCCTTACAATACCTCGAGAATAAAAAGAACCAGCAGGCCTGTGAGATCTTCAATCTTGGCACCGGCAATGGAGTGACCGTGCTGGAAGCCATCCGCGCTTTCGAAAAAGTGAGCGGGCTGAAACTGAATTACGAGATCGGGCCCCGGCGACCTGGAGATGTGATCGCCATTTATGCGAATAACGATAAAGCAAGGAGGGAGCTTGGCTGGCAGGCGCAATATTCATTGGATGATATGATGGCTTCCGCCTGGAAATGGGAGAAGAGACTGAAGGCGGATGAAACGGTGTTTTCGATCCCGGGGGAGTTGAATTAGGTCCGTTGGCTTCGACTCCGGTGGCTGAGCGGAGCCGAAGCCAGCGGAGCCGAAGCCACCGGAGCCGAAGC
>CAMLEM010000034.1 GCA_946479005.1 uncultured Chitinophagaceae bacterium
CATTCTCAAAGAAAATGGAACAGGTGGGCCCCATAATGAGCTCCAGGAATATCACGTGTATGGGGGTGAAAATATTGGGATACTGCCAGGAGAGCACCACGGGAAGGGAGGCGACCAGGATGATCGGGATGTGGATCGAAATGATGTATCGGATCGCCTTCAGGAGGTTGCTGTAGATTTTACGGCCCTCCCGTACGGCCACCACCATCTTCTCGAGGTTGTCGTCCGTGAGCACCAGGTCGGAAGCACGGCGTGCCGTTTCGGTTCCTTTTTTGCCCATTGCAATGCCAATGTCGGCCGCCTTCAGTGCCGGCCCGTCATTGACTCCATCGCCTGTCATTGCCACTGTTTTTCCCTCGTTTACCAGGACCTTTATTGCTTTTAGCTTGGCATCAGGGAACATCCGGGCGAAAATATTGACAGTTTTTAATCGCTCTGCAAGCTCGGGTTCCGACAGGCCCATCACTTCATCGCCTGTCATAAATCTTTCCGCATCCCGGAACCCTGTTTGCTTCGCAATGTTAATGGCAGTGCCGGGATGATCTCCTGTGAGCAACTTGACCTCGATCCTGGCTGCATAAAGCTTTTCAAGCACCTCATTGATATTCTTTTTCGGAGGATCGTAGAGAGCGACGAGACCTTCAAATTGCCAGTCGAAATCATCCTGCCGTTCCGGGAACCCGGGAGACCTATGTGTTGCACTGGCCACGCCAAGAACCCGGAAGCCACGGTCGGCCATTGATGTCATATGCCGGCCAACGGACATTCTTTCTTTTTCACTGAGCCTGCATACGGTGAGGATCCTTTCCACAGCTCCTTTGGCGGCTGCGATGACAGCATTACCAGATTGGTAAATATGGGTCATCATCGGAGGTTTTCCTTCCAGGGGATATTCGTGGATCATCTGGCTATTACCCGTGAATACATCGCCGGTTGCAAGGAATGCCTCCACGATGGCCTTTTCCATTGGATCAAAAGGTCTCGCTTCGCTGGCAAGCATGGCATACAGCAGCACATTACCTGAACCAGGAGCGGGATGTTCCCCTGCTTCCAGGATGGCATCGCTCCGGAAATCGTAAACCATACGCACCTGCATTATGTTTTCGGTGATGGTGCCGGTTTTATCCAGGCAAAGAATATCCACGGAACCCAGGTTTTCGATCACCTGGGGCTGACGGGATATGATACCCAGCTTGCTCATCTTATATGCCCCCAGGGCCATAAAGGAAGAGAATGCAACGGGGATCTCCTCGGGAATGGCTGACATGGCAAGGGTCAGGGCGAACAGGAGGCTGGTGGTCACCTCCCTGTGCAATTGATAATTGACGGCAAAGATCACCAGGAATCCCAGGAGCCCGAAAAAGGAGAGGCCCCTGACAAAACTTCCCAACTTTAACTGGAGGTCTGATTTTTTCTGGCGGAACCCCGACAGCGACTTCCCTATTTTCCCAAGCTCCGTATGGATGCCGGTTGAAAGCGTTCGTGCTTTGCAGTAGCCGCTGAAAACGATGGTGCCCTGGAACAAAAGGTTTCGCCCTTCACCGGGATCTTTGATCGCAGGGAGCGATTCACCCGTGATGATGGCTTCGTTCACAATGAGGTCGTTGGCTTCGAGCACAACCGCATCCACGGGTATCATATCGCCTTCTTCGAGCAGTACGATATCCCCGGGCACAAGTTCCTCATTTGCCACCGTTTCTTTTTTCCCCTCGCGGATAACGGTAGCCAGCGGAACGGTAAATTGTTTGAGCGCACTGACAGCCCTTGAACTCCGGGATTCCTGGTAGATGGAGATCATCGTGACAAGGATCATTGCGGCGGCCATCATCAGCCCTTCGCTTACGCTGCCCAGGATGAAATACAGGATGCAGGCGGCGGTAAGCATCAGGAACATCGGCTCTTTTACAATGCCCCAGAGAATATGCAGCAATCTATATTCCCGGTCCACCTGGAAAACGTTCCTGCCAAATTTTTTTTGCAGTTGGGCCACCTCTTCCCGGTTCAGGCCAAGGGAGGCATCGGTTTCAGTGATTGTGTTGTCCATTACTGGAATTTCTTCCGGCTGCTAGTTCCTTTCGTAACGGCCGGTTTTTTCCGTGAGGCGGATTCGGAAGACCACGGGTTTGATATTCCCGGGGGAGCGGGGGTGCACCCTGCTTTCGGTGCTTTCGGGAGCGATGGCGGTTTCACTGATCTTCATCCGGAGGGTACGATCCACGAATGCTCGCAAAGCCGCCTGTTTTTCTTTTTCGTCCGTGATCTCTTCGTAATTACCCCACGCGATGACGGATCGCCAGTTATTATAGGTCCTGATCTCTTCCACCTCGAAGCAAACAGCGGGATTTTTTCTCATCATATCGATCTTCATTCCCGGTACGGAGCGACCCAGGATATTTCCTTTTTCAAAAACAAAAGTGATCGGAACCACGTATACCCTGTTGTCGGCATAACAACCCAGCCGGCCAATGTAATTTTCATTTAAGACTTCATCGATCTCTGTCTCAGTTAATTTACCTATCATATTTATGATTTTACCGATCCCGGATCTGGCGGATGGGATTCCTGTATCCAAATTTACCTGTTTTAAAATCCCAAATCCCAAATCCCAAATCTCAAATCCCAAATTCCAAATCCGGGATCACGAGTGTGCAATGAACAAGGGCAGGTCCAGGTCCCGCATCAGGGAGTCTTCCATACTCGGTCGAAACCAGCGTGAAACCCTTCCTCTCCGTTAGGCACCAAAAACCGCCAGTGCATTTTCCTGTTTCTTCAGGTATTTCACGATCTCTTTTTCCGGGGTTCCTTTCAGCGCTGTATAACCCGAACCCGGGAAATGGGCCTCCATAAACTCGATCATCAGTTTCCGGTCAGGGGAAAATGGCCGCTTACCTGAAGGATTCACCGTGACCACGTCAACGGGCAGTTCTTTCAGGTTTCCGAAAATATAGCTCAGCATTTTTAGGGCATAAACTGAACCGGGCTCTCCATCGAATAAAAGGACCAGTTTTTGTATCGGGGCATACTGCGCGGGCACCACCATAACGGGGCATTGAACTTCCGGGAGAAGTTCTCTCAGGAAGTTTCCCGGAACAGGCTTCTTTTTAGTTGAGAGGTTCTCTTCCCTGGCGACGATCAGCAGATCTGCATAGATGCTTTCTTTCAAAAGTTCCCGGATGGCCACACTGCGGTCTTTATGGACATCGCAGCTCAGCCCTGCCTGCCGCCCTCTCTTTTCAAAATCCGTGATCGCCCGGGCCCTTCTTTTACGGTCCCTTTTCTCCAGGTGACGGCGCCGCGTAGCCATCCCGCCACCGTCTTCCTTTAAAAGATCGGTCAGTCCAAAGCTATGATAAGAACGATCTTCCAGGAATAGCCCCACGAGCCGGGCTTCGGTCTTCTTCGTCAGGTCGATGGCATGGTCCCGGGTACTGGTAGAATATTTAAGTCCGTCAAATGCCGCCAGTATCTTTTGCATAAATTAAAGCTAGGCAGGTAAGAAAATAGAAGCTAGAACGGGAATCATTTATTTCTTTGAGTTTTCTCAGGAAAAAACCTCGATGAACGTTATTTCTTATTGAAAACCAGCAGGGGAACTTTGGCATCAAAGGACAATTGTTCGGCCTTGCTGGAGAGGAAAAGCTTTTGAAAAAATGTTCTTTTCTGGTTGGTGAACATGATCACCAGTGAAGGTTTACGTACCCGGATCTGTTCCTGGAGGCTTTCCGTAACGGAATGGGCACCATCATTTTTTTCAAAATGAAGTTTCAGGTTGTAATCGAATCTCTTCCTGAATTCGGACACCATATTTCGCTGATCGATATTATACTCTTCTGGCCAGGTGAAATGTACCGCTTCGATCTTTGCTTTGAGCGGTTTGGCAAAATCCACCACCCTTGCGATCTCCTCCTCATAGTTCCTGAGGTCGGTGGCATAGAGGACCGATTTGATACCGGTAACCCGGTAGTTCATAGGCACAGCGATAACAGGCACTTCCGATTTGGTGATCAAGTTGCCGGTATTGGTGCCGAAAATTTTCTTCAGTTTGCCGGCCCCCCTTGTACTGATGCAGATATAGTCGATGTCCTTGTTTTCCCGGCAATGGTCCATAATGATGAGGTCCGGGCTGATGCCGCGCAGAATTAGCAGGGACGACCTAACCGGTTTCTGCCCCATCTGCCGGTAAACTCCGCCGATGAACTTTTCGAATTTCCCCAGGCAGGCCTGCTCTTCGCCCACTGCATATTTTTCAAAGGCCTGCTCCGTCCATTTGGAGGGCCTTAGAATATTCAGCACGTGTACAAACACCAGTTCGAGTTTTTGCTGGGTGGCCCAGCGAATGGCGAATCTTACTCCTGCTTTCGAATTGCCGGAAAAATCCGTGAGAACGAGAACCTTTTTCATATTGCGAAGGTATTGATTGAAACAACTTCAAAGATCTGCAAAGTAACAGCAGTTTGCACGGGTCGGCTCTGACAAGAATCAATGAGAAGGTTGACCGCAGTCCATTGAAAAGGGAGGGGTTTGTTAATAATTTCGGTTGTCAACGAAATTATTAACACCTGAAAAAAAGGAGTTCTTATGGGAACCAAAGCAATGACCCGGTGGACCGAAAAAATGCCCTCCGCTTTTGATGAGTTCTTCAAGCCCTGGAATGAGTATTTTGATAATGGTTTTATTCCTGGCCGTACACTGACCATGCCCGCTGTGAATATCAACGAGGAAAAAGACCAGTACATCATTGCTCTCGCCGCTCCTGGTTTGAAAAAAGAAGACTTCCGGATCGACATCGCCGGAAACATCCTCACTATCAGCAGCGAAAAGGAAGAGAAGCTCGAAGAAGCAGAAGAAATGTTCACCCGCAAGGAGTACAGTTTCTCCTCATTCAGCCGCAGTTTCACCCTGCCTGAAGACGTTTTTGCCGACAAGATCGAAGCAAAGTATGTGGATGGAGTGCTGAAGCTTTTCCTGCCCAGGAAAGAAGAGGCAAAAAAAGCCACAAAAAAGATCAAAGTGAGTTGAACTGGCGGGCGGGGACGCAGGAAGTAGGATGCCGGATGTAGGATGCCGGATGTTGAGTGCCTGGGAGCATTTAGCATCCGGCATCTGTTGTTATGACATATGAGATGGAAGCATTTTGCTTCAGTATGAAAGTTTTCCGGCGTCTTTTTTGAAGTAAAAATGTTTTGGCGAGAACGGACTGCGCCCGTATTTTTGCACTCCCAAAACGGGAAGGTAGATCTCGTAGCTCAGTTGGTAGAGCACAACACTTTTAATGTTGGGGCCCTGGGTTCGAGTCCCAGCGGGATCACAAAAGGCACTGATAGGTTCAGTGCCTTTTTTTATGGCTTTTATGTACATATTGACATTCGGAATAGATCGACAAGATTTAAGTGGCTCCGGAGTAAAAAAAAGCCGCCTCCTTAAGGAAGCGGCTTTATCAACCAGGCACGATTTAACTACCGGTACAAGTGGTAGCCGTGGTGCACTTTTTCTCATCCTTGGGACAAGCCTTATAATCGCAATTGTTGGGATCGCAATTCTTCGGGTCGCAATCTTTGGGATCACATTTGTCCGTTTTGCATTCTACTTTGGCTTTCTTCCTGGCCTTTTTCTTTCCACCGCCATTTGAGGCGAAGGAAGGTGCTGCCATAAAGGCCAAAAGCAGTGCACTCAAAAATATTTTCTTCATTTTTTTGAAATTAAATGTCATAAAAATTGATTTCCCTTGAACTCAGGAGATCCATTCAGGCGGGTGCCAACATTCGCTGGTGTTCCTTACGACCCGTTTGTCGTCCGATACGAATTTCTCCTGCTTTTGAGCGAGCCAGGATGGAAGAAACAGGGAGTCATAATGATGCACATAGAAATTACCTGACGTGCAGCCCAGCGTTGGATTACAACCCTGCCGCTTACAATCATCTTTACCGGAAGTGTCAGTGTCGTTGTCGCAGTGATCACCCGAACAGGATGGAGGGCTGATGAGTTTTTCAGAACAGGCCGGAGAGGCATTTTTTTCCGTTGTGTAACCTGTCATTGTATCCACCGGTTTGCTGCATTCTCCATAAGCCGCCGAACCTCCAAAATAAACAAACGAGGGTTGCAGCAGCATAAGGATCCAGATCATTGCCAGTATGAGGGCAGCAGGTTTCACAATGGTCTTAAAGATACGGTCTGTAGTAAGAAAAATCGGGGGATTTGATGAACGGTACTGTTTCCGGTTTTGGGATCAATCGATTTCCTTTACCAGGGAAGTCAGCATTTCCCTGTATTTCCCGGTTTTCCCGTGTTCGGTTTCAAGATTCACATATTTCCACCTGTTCTCTCCGGCCCAGATGCTAAGTGAGCCATCCCGGGTGGCGTTTTCATTGTCCTGCAGGATGCTGTTGAACCCGAGTTTCACGGAAACCCGGTAGATCTTTTCGTCCGTGGTGAGAACGAGGTCGTCGGGGTCTTCATTCGGATTGAGATGAACTTTAAGGGCATCCTTTTCATATTCGCCTCCCGAAGCGTAAGAGGCCGCTGAAAATCCGCCATTGGTATTGTTATGAAGCGCTACCAGGTAGCGGGCATCTTCGGGAATGAGGGACAGGAACCTGTCTGCGAACCTTCTGATCTCCTTTGCGGCCTCCCCATCATATCGTCCCTGGTCTTTCATCGTTTCAAAAATGCCCGTATCCGAGAACATCCGGTTGGGATCGAAACCAAACCGGTCTCCCCGGAAGCTGAAACGAATGACCCGCTCACGACTGTTCTCTATCCTAATCAGCACACCACCTTTTTTCTCCAGGATGGGAATGGCGGCTTCCACGGCAGTGAATTCATTATCGTGAAGGTTGATGTAAACGAATCGACTTTCTTCCCCAAACTGCCTGATGTGAATGGGAATGCGGGTATCACCGAGCTGGTAGTAAATGATCTTTTCAGATGGTTCTATCTGCTCGTGGCGTGCAGCATTGCCACAACTTATCGCAGTGGCACTTACCAGGGATAGCCACCCGGTGACAAGGATTAATATGGGAATTAAATTCTTCAAATTTTCCATTGTTCTCTGTGTAACTCTGCGGATCCTCTGTGGCTCTCTGCGTAGCAAAAAACACAACTACACAGAGAACCCCAGAGGAGCCGCAGAGTTACACAGAGCTTAGGAAGAAAGTCCGCTGCACACGCTCTCCACAACCTTCTTTTCCACCATTATCTGTGCCAAATGGATCATATTCATAAACGCCTTGGCGTGAGAGATGCCGTGACCGATGATGACGGGGCGGGAGATGCCGAGCACAGGTGTGCCTCCATAATTTTCAAAATCAAATCTTTTGAAATAGGGATGATCCACCTGTATGATCTGCCCCACATCGAAAAGGGATTCGGCCATCTTGAGTATGATATTCCCGGTGAATCCTTCGCAGATCATCACATCGGCCTGGTCGCCCAGCAATACTTCACGTCCTTCAATGTTACCTATAAAATGGATGGAGGAATTCGATTTCAGCAAGGGATAGGTGGATTGGGCCAGTGTATTTCCCTTGGTTTCTTCTTCTCCCACGTTAATGAGCCCGACGCGGGGATTTTCAATGCCCAGGACGAGGTTCGCATAAATGGAACCCATTATCGCGAACTGGTTCAGTTGCTCAGGCTTGCAATCCGCATTCAAACCCACATCCAAAAGGAGGGCCGTACCCCCATTGGTCTTGGGTACGATGGTGGAGATCGCGGGGCGGATCACACCTTCCACCGGCTTCAGCGCAAAGAGGGCACCGACCATCATCGCTCCGGTGTTTCCGGCACTGAGAAAGGCATCCATTTTTCCCGAGGCCAATAGTTGAAATCCGACAGCGATGGATGAATCCGTTTTTTCCTTCATCGCACGGGTGGGATGTTCGTGCATATCGATCACCTGGCTGGCTGGAGCGATCCGGACGTGTTCCCTGGATACCTGGTGGGCGTCGAGGAGATCACTTATCTTTTCCTCGTCGCCGATGAGGAGCAGGTTGGCAGGAATGTTATGACCTGAGAGGTAAAGCTGAACGCCTTTAACCGCTTCCAGCGGGGCATAATCGCCACCCATCATATCAATTCCTATAAGCATACTGTACGACCCTAAATAAAAAATCCAAAACCTTTGGCGTTAGCGAGGTTCAGGATTTAAAGTAAGATTTCCCGGGGGAAATTATTTCTTAACAGGAGACTTCTCAGCAACAACCTTACCCTTGTAATACAATTTACCCTCACTCACGTGTGCACGGTGGCGTACGTGTGTTTCACCGGTAGCAGTATCTGTGGTCAATGTGGTTTCTGTCGCTTTGTAATGCGTCCTGCGCTTGGCGCTTCTTTGCTGACTATGTCGGCGTTTAGGATTAGGCATAACTCAATTATTGATAAAATTCTTGTTTCAATTTTCTTCCAGGTCCCGGAACTTTTCCAATCCTTTCCAGATTGGGTTATCCCGGCTTTCTTTCACTTCGGGTTCCATTTTTTTCAGCACATCAAGGGCCTTCGGATTGCAGTGAGGTCCATCCATCTTCTCATACTCGCAGGTCTTCTGCATCGGGAGGCTGAGATTGATGAATTCATAGATCCAGTTGGAAACATCGATATGGCTTTCGCCCTGCGCGATGTAATACATATCCGGATCGTCCTCTTCCGCGTTGGCTGCCTCCGGGTCCTCCACCATTTTCACTGTGATATTGAAATCATCCCAAAGTTGCAGGGGAAGATTGTTATTACAGCGATCACAGGTGGTTTCCACGGTACCGCCGATCTCGAACTTCAACTGTAAAAAGCCCGTTTTCCTGTCGAGCAGCAATTTTACGTTAGCCTTGCAGTTCCGGAAATCCTGCTGTTGATATGCTTCAAAGAACCTGTCCTCGATCTGGTAGTTGAACTCGTGCAACCCGGGTTTCAATCCCACAAAAGCGATCTCATATTCCCGGCTACGGCCCATAAGTCCAACTTTTAAAAGAGTGTGCAAAGGTAAGGGAAAGATCGGACATTTGAAGCTGGAATTTGGATTATTTTCGCCCTCCAGGTTCTGTTTAAAAGCCTGTTTTTAAGACACTTGAAATTTATTTCTTTGCGTGCTACCCTGTCCCGGATCGCTGCCCGCCTGATGAAGAGCCGGGGCTGGATATTACTCATCCTGCTGAGCATCCTGATCAAATGGGCTTCCTGGTACCCGGGCTGGGTGGAAAGGAATTACAGCCTGGGGCTCTATCCCTGGATCGCCCGGGTACAGCGTTTCCTGTTTGGGTGGGTCCCTTTTAGTCTGGGCGATCTTTTTTATGCCTTCCTGGTCCTGGTGATCCTTTTCAAAACGTATCATTTGTCACGCACCCTCTATCTCAGGAAAATGAACCGCCGGTATTTTATCCGGGGCTTGCAGCAGGTGATCTTTTTTTTTCTCTTCCTCTACGTAAGCTTCAACCTGCTCTGGGGGCTGAATTATAATCGTCGCGGCATCGCTTACCAGCTTAACCTCGACGTAAAACAGTATACCCTCGAGGACCTGGATACGCTGACCCGCTCACTGCACGAAAAAGTGAACCATTACGCGGGGATGGTGACCGCGTCGAAACGCGACTCACTGGACAGGAAGAAATATCTTTTTCGCGGGGCAGTGAAGGCCTTTGAAGCGGCATCCAGGGTGCATTCCTTCCTGAAATATGAGCCGCGTTCACTGAAACCTTCCCTGTACAGCTACCTTGGAAATTATCTCGGCTTCCAGGGATATTACAATCCCTTTACAGGGGAAGGCCAGGTGAATACCACGGTCCCGCGGTTCCTCGAGCCGTTTGTCACCGCGCACGAGATCGCGCATCAACTGGGTTATGCGCGGGAGAATGAGGCCAATTTCGTAGGATATATTGCCTGCCGCTATTACGAGGACCCCGGTTTCCGTTATTCCGTTTATTATGATATGTACAATTATGCGGTGGGGGAAGTCTTCCGGAGAGACACGGTTTTGGGAAAAAAATTCCAGGATGCCCTGCACCGCCAGGTGAAAGAGGACCAGGAAGCGTTCCGGGATTTTTACAAAAAGTACAGGAATCCCATTGAGCCGATCGTGATGTGGGGATATGGACAATTCTTAAAGGCCAATAACCAGCCGGCCGGTAAGCGATCCTATAATGAAGTGGTCGCCTGGCTCATTGCGTATTATAAGAGATATGGGGTGGGGGCCTTGTAATTCAGGGTGCAGGATGAAGGGTGTAGGGTGTAGGATTGGATTCAAATCAATGGATCACCCAGGAGAGGATGATATTCTGAAAAACCTTGTAATGCACCCTGAAGTTCTCATTCTGCGGAAAATACAAGGCAAAATTCTCCAACATCATAAG
>CAMLEM010000035.1 GCA_946479005.1 uncultured Chitinophagaceae bacterium
CATCGCGGATTTTCCTCCTATGGAAACACGGAATACAGGAATGCCCCGATGTGGCACCTGGCCATTGAGATGAAATTGCGGAATCCCGGCCTGATGATGATCAATGATCCTTCTCATATCTGCGGTAAGCGCGAGACACTCCGGGAGGTGGCTCAAAAATCCATTGACCTGGATTTTGATGGATTGATGATCGAGACACATATCGACCCGGACAGGGCCTGGAGTGATGCGGCGCAACAGATCACCCCTGAGCAACTTTCAACGCTGCTGGATTCCCTGGTATGGCGCAAAGAGGAGGCGGACTCCCCGGAGCTGCACAAAGCTTTGGAACGGCTACGGCAGGAGATCAACCAACTCGATGATGAGCTGATACAGATCCTGGGAAAAAGGATGCAGCTCGCCGAGCTGATAGGGGCGTATAAAAAAGACAACAACATAACCATCCTTCAGCCTACCCGCTGGACCGAGATCATCGAGAAGGCCCTGATCAAAGGGGAGAAGCTGGGACTGAGCAGGGAGTTCATTTCAAAATATTTCGACGCGGTGCACCTGGAAAGTATCAGTCACCAGAATAAAATAATGGGCCCATAACGTTAATGCGCACCAGGAAATTCAAATTCAGCAACAGCACGACCACGATCTGGTTTGAGGGTTCTTTTAAAGAGCTTCAAACGATCGCCGCAGGGAGAAGACTGATCATCATTACAGATGAGAATGTTCACCAGGCACACCGTCAGAAATTTACCGGCAGGGACCATATCGTTTTAAAGCCGGGCGAAGCTTACAAGGTACAGGAAACCGTGGACGCGATGATCAGAACCTTACTCCGGATGGAAGCCGACAGGGAGATCCTCATAGTCGGGGTAGGCGGAGGGGTAGTCACCGATCTGACAGGCTACCTGGCCTCTGTCTATATGAGAGGCGTTGCTTTCGGTTTTGTTCCCACGAGCCTGCTGGCCCTGGTGGATGCTTCCATCGGGGGTAAAAATGGAATTGATGTCGGTGAATTCAAAAACATGGTCGGCACCATACGCCAGCCGGAGTTCATCCTCCACGACCATTCCTTTTTAAAGAGCCTGCCCGAACGCGAGTGGAGGAATGGGATGGCCGAGGTGATCAAACATTCCTGCATTGGAGATCCGAAAATGTTCTCTCAACTGGAGGGGATGAACTTACCAGGCCTTAGAAAGAATAAAAAGCTCCTCGGTCAACTGGTTTCTGCTAATGCGCTGTTCAAGCTGCATCTTGTTCAGCGCGACGAATTTGAAAAAGGGGAGCGGAGAAAATTGAATTTTGGACATACGCTTGGTCACGCGATCGAAACCCAGTACGAGGTTTCCCACGGGGAAGCCGTTTCGCTTGGAATGGTGGCTGCCTGCAGGATCTCAGCGAAGCTTAAGGGTTTTAAGGACGTGGAAAAAGTAAAGACTTTGCTTGAAAAATTCGGTTTGCCGGCGGAGGCCCTGTATAACCGGCAGAAAGTCTTTAATATCCTGATGATGGACAAAAAACGCAAGGGTGGCAATATCCATTTCGTGCTGTTGCCCCGGATCGGTAAGGCCGAACTGCACCTGATTTCCCTGGCAGCGCTTAAGGATCACCTGGACGAACTTATATGAACGCGATCATCTCTCCTTCAAAACTGAGCGGGGTTGTGAATGCTCCTCCTTCGAAAAGCTCGATGCAGAGAGCCTGTGCGGCAGCCTGGATCCGCGGAGGGAAATGCATCCTGCAAAATCCGGGAAAAAGCGAGGATGACCTGGTAGCCCTGGATATCATCCGCGCGCTCGGTTCAAAGGTGACCGACCGAGGGGATGTAATAGAGATTGAAACATTAGAAAGAAAGTTTCCGCGAAGCATTCATTGCGGTGAGAGCGGACTTAGCGCCCGATTGTTTACACCGATCCTTGGGTTGTCGGACAAGGAGATCATTGTTGAAGGGTCGGGAACTCTCAGACACAGGCCTTTCCAGGTGTTCAATGAAATACTTCCCTTGCTGGGTGTCTCGTTCGTTTCCGACAAAGGGCATCTTCCCCTAAGAATAAAAGGGCCGCTTATGCCCCGGGATATCATCGTGGACGGCTCGGTAAGTTCTCAGTTCATAACGGGGTTGATCTATGCTTATGTGGCCGCGGGGGCGGATAAGCAGACCATCCACGTGAATGAACTAAAGAGCGCGCCTTACGTTGATCTCAGCATCCAGGTGCTGCGCGATTTTGGATTGAATGCTCCTGAAAATATTCAAAACCGGCAATTCCGGTTTTCTTCTACAGAGACCCATGAAATTCCCGGGCCGCTTGAATACAGGGTGGAATCAGACTGGAGCGGTGCTGCATTCCTCCTGGTGGCCGGTGCGCTGGCCGGATCAATAATGGTAAGAGACCTGGATCTCCTTTCGCGCCAGGGAGATCGCGCCATCATCGACATAATGATGGATGCCAGTGCTTCTATCGCCATCGAGGCGAAAGGTATCCGCGTGCATCCCCTGGTAATGGATCCCTTCGAAACGGACGCCACTGATTTTCCCGACCTTTTTCCGCCACTTGTGGCGCTGGCCACAAATTGCAAAGGCCGGTCACGGATCCGCGGGGTTCAGCGGCTGGTGCATAAGGAATCGAACAGGGCTGAGACCCTGCGATCGGAGTTTTCCAAACTCGGAGTGAATATATCCATTGAGAACGATGTAATGACCGTAGAAGGTACCCACGAGATCAGGGGAGCCGTGGTGAGCGCGAGAGGAGACCACAGGATCGCAATGGCTTTGTCTGTTGCCGCGCTGAGGGCAGAGACGCCGGTAACTATTGAAGGCGCGGAATGCGTAAATAAATCATTCCCGGATTTTTTTGAAAAACTCCGGGGTTTGCAGGCTTCTGTAACTTTAAGCAATGAATAGTTTTGGTCGCCTTTTCCGGGTGAGCATTTTCGGGGAATCGCACGGGGAATCCGTCGGCATCCTGATAGATGGCTGCCCGGCAGGACTTCCGCTTGTACAGGAAGACTTTCAACCCGATCTGGAAAGAAGAAAAGGTGGTTTGCAAAAAGCAACCACGCCCCGGCAGGAAGAGGATGTTCCGATTTTGATGAGTGGCGTGTTCAATGGCAAAACGACCGGCGCACCGGTCCTGATAAAATTTGGAAATACGAATGCAAAAAGCGCCGATTACGAAAAAATGAGGGCGGTGCCAAGGCCCGGCCACGTGGATATTGTCGGAGCACAGAAAGCCGGGGGATTCAATGACTACCGGGGGGGAGGGCATTACAGCGGAAGGTTAACGGTAGCGCTGGTGGCGGCAGGTGTGGTAGCCAAAAAAGTGTTGACTTACCGAATGACCGGATCTAAAGATTCTCCTCAAGCGGGTTCGGAGAGTGAGGTGAGAATCTCCTCCGCCATCCTCGAGATCGGTGGCGAGACAGATACGGCTAAGGGTATTCAAAAAGCGATCGATGAAAAGGATTCTGTTGGCGGTATCATTGAGTGCGTGGTCAAAGGTTTGCCGGTGGGTTTGGGGGAACCATTTTTTGATTCTGTGGAATCGGTGATCTCTCACCTGGTATTTTCCATTCCCGCTGTGAAAGCCATTGAATTTGGTGCAGGTTTCAAGGCCGCGGGTATGTTCGGATCCCAGCACAATGACCCGATCATTGACAGGGGAGGCCACACCGAAACCAACAATGCCGGGGGGGTCTTGGGGGGTATCACTAATGGAAACGATCTTGTATTCCGCATTGCCGTAAAACCCACTTCTTCGACGCCGAAGGCTCAAAATACTTTTAACCTGGAAACAGGAAAGCGAGAAGTGGTTTCCATCAAAGGACGACACGATCTCTGCATCGCCCTGCGGGTGCCCGTGGTACTGGAAGCCGTCACCGCGCTGGGCATTCTCGACCTGATGATGCTTGAACAAAGAATACCGAGAGTGTTAAAGGCGTAACTTTTTTTTAAGGGTAACAAAATCGAGGTCCATAACAGGATACTTGTCGCTACCCGGGAATGAATAATGCCACCACTCATCCGGGTAGACCCGGAATCCGTGTTTTGTCATAACCGTTCTGAGTATCTCCCGGTGCCTGAGAATCTCTCCGGGGAGTTCCTTAAAATCCTGGTGGGCGGTATCTGTGAAATTATCGAACTCCGTTCCCATATTCAGTTCGATTCCGGTGGCGAGGTCAACGATGGTAAGATCGACCGCGACACCCCTGTTATGACCGCTTCCCTTCGCAGGGTTTGCCACATAACGTTCGTCGCCGATCAGTTCCCAGAATTTGACGGAAACAGCGTGTGGCCTGTATGCATCGAAGATCTTGAGCCCAAGTCCTGTGGCATTGAGTTCTTCCTGGGCCTTTCCCAATGCGGTTGCGGCCGGAGATCTCAGGTAGGTGAATTTGGTTCCGGCGGGATACATCATTTTACCGGTGAAATTATCCTTTGTAGCATACCTCAGGTCATAAATCAACCCGGGTGCGACGTCACGTAATTCTACCATTCTCTGTTCCGGGTCGTTCCTGACGAGGGATACATACTCGCTCCAGGTCTTGATCACTTTAAGGGTTGAGTCCTGCGCCCTGGCGACCGGACCAGAGCCTGTTGAAAAAATGAGCATTAATGTACCTGCAATGCAGAAACGAATGCTTAAATTAGAGGACATAGAGGGATTTTTGCCCGGTAATTTAGGGGAAAAAATCACAAATACTCTTCCACACAATGCCAACCAAAACATTTGTAAGCATTCTGCTTTGCAGTTTTTCTTTTGTGTTGATATTGCTTTCACCGGGGTGTACGAGCACGCGTGGTGATGATCCCTCGGATTATAATCCCGGTTCCATACACGAACAAACCTCCACTTTACTAAAAGAAACTGTTTCGTCGCCGACAGTTCCAGGCCTTAAAAGACCGGAGCTGGTTTCTTCGCTTTACCAGCGAAACGGATACCGGCCTGTATGGAGCCACGAACAGACCTGGCTTTCCACGGCGGATTCGTTGCATGCATTGATCGGTAACGCCCGGTTGTTCGGGTTGTTCCCTGAAGATTATCACGCCGCCGAGTTGTCGGCGTTAAAAATGAAGCTGGGCGACGACAGTGTAGGGATGTCTAAATTCGATCCTCAGCTATGGTCACGCGCAGATATTTTACTGAGTGATGCCTTTATGAACCTTGTTCACGATGTAAAGCTTGGAAGGCTGCCCGTCGATAGCCTTTCGGGGAGAAAACATAGTGTCCTGCCCGATAGCTTTTATGTGACAAGCTTTGACAAATTGCTGCGAGGCACATCCCTGACAGAACTTCTGACAGCCCTTGAACCCCGGGCACCCGGTTACCAGCGTTTGAAAGCAGCCATCCCCCGGTTTCTCAGCAGTGCCACGGGAAAGGAATTCACGAAGGTGCCGCTTCCTTCCACTCGGTCTTCATCATTTAGGGCATTGCTTCAGAAACGACTGTTCGAAGGGGGATTCATTTCATATGACAGCGTGGCTGCCGATTCGCTCTCACTTGCTGAAGCGGTCAAAAAATTCCAGAAACAAAAAGGGATCACCTCAGACGGAGTGGCGGGGGAGGCAACGGTTAGGATGTTGAATGTGAATGACAGGGAATTGTTCGTGCGGATCGCCATCAGTATGGATAAGTATAAATTATTGCCGGAGGAAATGCCCGACCGGTATGTATGGGTAAATGCATCGGCGAATTACCTGGAACTGGTGGAAAAAGGAGATGTCAAATTCTATTCAAAGGTGATCTGCGGGAAATCCAAAACGAGAACTCCGCTTCTTAATAGCGCGATCTCCGAACTGATTACTTACCCGCAGTGGGTTCCCCCGCCCAGCATCGTATCAAAGGAGATCCTCCCTGCCGTGAAGAAAAACCCTTCCTACCTGAAAAGAAAAGGATTCAGTATCCAGGACAGGAATGGCAATGAAGTGGACCCGGATTCGGTGGACTGGTCGAAGTATAAGAATATGCCGTTCCGCGTGGTGCAGGGAAGCGGGGATGCGAATTCCCTCGGAATAATGAAGTTCGTGTTTGCCAATAAATATTCCGTTTACCTGCACGATACCAACCAGCGTTATCTTTTTGGTAACGCGATGAGAAATTTGAGCCACGGATGCGTACGTGTCCAGGAATGGGAGGAACTGGCGAAAAGGATCATTTTCCACGATACTCCGGGTGACGCCGGAAGGGTACGGGTGGACTCGATGCAATCCTGGCTGCAAAAGAAACAGAAACGCTCCATTGCGATCCGTAACTCGCTGCCGGTTTACATACGCTATTTCACCTGTGAAGGAACTGAAAAAGGGATCGATTTCTTCGATGACGTGTATGGTGAAGACAAGTATCTGAAGGAAAAATATTTTGCAGGAAAGTGAGCCGGATCCCGTTTCACAGGAATATTCGAAACGATTGGTAGTGATTGAACTGGAACCCAATAATTTATTTCCACATATAGAACCTAGCCTTTATTTTTGTCTGGATTAAAACCAAACTAACCTTTATGAAGAAGATACTCTCAGCCATCTTTGCGCTGTGCCTTCTTATGCCTGCCACCCACGGTCAGCAGGAGGACTACCGGAGGCCCGCAGCGATCGGTATCAGTTTCTTCCTGAATGATTTTGAAACCGCCAACCGCATCCGAACCACTTCCCTGAATACTGTGTTGAGTGACAAAAGCTGGGCGAAGTTCCGGGAGATGTCGCCAGGTCTGGCCCTGCATTATTTCAAAGGGTTGACCAATCATATTGATTTTGCAGCAATGCTCGGGGGGTCATATATCAATTAACCGATGCCCAATAAAATTTTTTCGGGAGATGACCTTCTCCTGGAAAGTTCTGCTACGGTGAACCTTAAACTTACCACCGAAAAGTACTGGGTACAGCCTTACCTGGTCGCAGGGGTGGGCGCTCATAAATACCGCTCTTATTATGGGGCATTCCTTCCTTTAGGCCTGGGCTTTAAAGTGAATTTCTTCGATGAAGCGGCTTTGTTTATGAATTCGACCTACCGGGTGGCAGTTACCACGGAAACGGCGAACTACCATTTCCAGCATAACATCGGTTTCGCAGGAGCGATTCAAAAAAAGAAAGAGCCTGTTGTGATACCGCCCCCGCCGCCGCCGGATTCAGATGGCGACGGGATCATCGACCCCGATGATAAATGCCCCACTGTGCCCGGGATCGCGAAATACCAGGGTTGCCCGATTCCCGATACCGATAAGGATGGCATCAATGATGAAGAAGATAAATGTCCCACCGTTCCCGGGCTTGCCCGTTACCAGGGATGTCCCATCCCGGATACGGATAAGGACGGTATCAACGATGAGGAAGATAAATGTCCCACCGTTGCGGGAGTTGCCAGGTACCAGGGTTGCCCCGTGCCCGATACTGACGGGGATGGCATCAATGATGAAGAGGATAAATGTCCGACCCTGGCAGGTCCAAGGGAAAACCAGGGATGCCCCGTCATTCCTGACGAGGTGAAGAAACGCGTGGATGTCGCTGCCAAGAACATTCTGTTCGTAACAGGTAGCTACAAACTGGTGGCTTCTTCTTATAAAGGCCTCAATGATGTGGTGAAGATTATGCAGGAAAATCCTGATATGAAACTGTCGATCGAAGGTCATACCGATTGGGTGGGTGCAGACGAGTACAACCAGACCCTGAGTGAGAACCGTGCCGGTGCCGTGAGGAGCTATATCGTAAGCAAGGGCATCGACGAAAGCCGGATCACCTCTGCTGGCTACGGGGAAAGCAAACCTGTAGCGGATAATAAGACCGCCGCCGGCCGGCAGAAGAACAGGCGGGTGGAAATGACGCTGACCTACTATCAATAAGTTCTTATGAATAAATAGAAAAGCCCTTCAGATGAAGGGCTTTTCTATTTTCCGGAACTAGAAGATAAATGCCATAAAAAATTAGCAACCCGTACCTAAAGATTCGCCTCTAATTACGTACCTTTGCCCGCCATTCCAAAATCCGGGTACTTCGAAAACCGGTTTGGAAGATCTCATCGAATTAAACATTTGAAAATAAACAGTTAATGCCCGATTTAAAATTTCAGCGAAACTTTGGTATTGCCGCCCACATCGATGCCGGAAAGACCACAACAACAGAGCGCATCCTGCGCTATACAGGGATGATTCACCGTATCGGTGAGGTGCACGATGGCGCTGCTACCACCGACTGGATGGAGCAGGAGAAGGAAAGAGGTATCACGATCACCTCAGCGGCGGTGAGCTGCCAGTGGAATTTTCCTACGGATAAAGGAAAAGCTACCCCCGCTTCCAAAAGTTATTATTTCAATATCATCGATACTCCGGGCCACGTGGATTTCACAGTGGAAGTGGAGCGTTCGATGCGTGTGCTTGACGGGCTGATCGCCCTGTTTTCTGCCGTGGATGGCGTGGAGCCCCAGTCGGAGACCGTTTGGCGCCAGGCCAACCGCTATGGTGTTCCCCGGATCGGTTTCGTAAATAAGATGGATCGTGCAGGAGCAGACTTCCTCAACGTGGTAAAGCAGGTAAAGGAAATGCTTGGTTCCAAGGCGGTTCCCCTGCAATTGCCGATAGGCGCCGAAGATAACTTCAAAGGTGTGGTTGACCTGATCAAAATGAAAGGTATTATCTGGCATATGGAAACCGAGGGTATGACCTTCGATGAGATCCCGGTGCCTGAAGATATGGTCGAAGAAGCCAATGAGTGGAGAGCCAGTCTCGTGGAAGCAGTGGCAGAATACGATGACAGGCTGATGGAAAAATTCTTCGATGATCCCAACTCGATCACAGAGGACGAAATGCACGAAGCCATCCGCAAGGCTACGATCGACCTGAGCATTGTACCGATGATGTGCGGTTCTTCGTTTAAGAACAAAGGTGTTCAAACAGCACTCGATGCGGTTTGTCGCTACCTGCCTTCGCCAGTGGATATCCCCGATACAGTGGGCACCCACCCCGATACCGGGGAAGAGATCACCAGAAAGGCCGATCCCAAAGAGCCTTTTGCAGCCCTGGCCTTCAAGATCATGACCGATCCGTTTGTTGGAAGGCTTGCGTTCTTCCGTGTGTATTCAGGTCACCTCGATGCAGGTTCTTATGTGTTGAACGTAAGAAGCGGTAAAAAGGAGAGGATCAGCCGCATTATGAAAATGTTCGCCAACAAGCAAAACCCCATTGATTTCATCGAAGCCGGTGATATCGGGGCTGCTGTGGGTTTCAAAGAAATAAAAACCGGGGATACGCTGTGTGATGAAAATAACCCGATCACTCTTGAGAATATGTTCATTCCCGAGCCTGTGATCGCGATCGCGGTTGAGCCGAAGACCCAGGCGGATGTGGACAAGATGGGAATGGCCATTGCCAAGCTGGTGGAAGAAGATCCAACCTTACGTGTGAACACCGATGAGGAAACCGGCCAGACCATTCTTCGCGGGATGGGTGAATTGCACCTGGAGATCATTATCGACAGGATGAAAAGGGAATTCAAGGTGGAAGTGAACCAGGGGGCTCCCCAGGTAGCTTATAAAGAAGCCTTCAATGCTTCGATCGAACACCGCGAAACTTTGAAAAAGCAAACCGGCGGTCGTGGTAAGTTCGCTGACATCATCTTTGAACTTGGACCTGTGGACGCGGATTGGAAGGCGGAGAATCCTGACAAGCATTTCCAGTTCATCAACAACATCGTGGGAGGATCCATTCCCAGGGAATTCATTACGCCCATCCAGAAAGGTTTTGAGCAGGCGATGACCAATGGTGTGCTGGCGAATTATCCCGTCGATAATATGAAGATCCGTGTATTCGACGGAAGTTTCCACGCCGTGGACTCTGATGCAATGTCGTTTGAACTTTGCGCCAAGCAGGGCTTCCGTGAGGCTGCCCGTAAGGCAAAGCCGATCCTCCTTGAACCGATAATGAAGGTGGAGGTACTTACCCCCGAACAGTATATGGGAGATGTAACCGGGGACCTGAACAGACGTCGTGGGATGATGGAAGGAATGGACTCCCGGGCGGGTTCCCAGGTGATAAAAGCAAAGGTTCCCCTGAGTGAGATGTTTGGATATGTGACCCAGCTCCGCTCGATGTCCTCGGGACGAGCCTCCTCTACGATGGAATTCTCGCACTATGCTCCTGTTCCCAACAATATCGCTGAAGAGGTGATAGCGAAGGTGAAAGGAAAGGTAAGTGCCTGATCATATTAAGAACATCAGACGAATCCCGCCCCCAGGCGGGATTTTTCTTTTTAGCCTGTATAATCTTTTACACAAGGACTATAAATTAACCGAGATCAAGGGGTTGCTTCGTTCGTGGCACCAGCTTTGTGAATAGGCGGTGGGTATTTTAGA
>CAMLEM010000036.1 GCA_946479005.1 uncultured Chitinophagaceae bacterium
TCCCGCCGATATCGTGGCGAAACGGATCTTTCCCGTGGCAGATGATGCACATTGCCGCTTTGATGCCACGGCGAGGAGGTACAGGTATTTCATTTACCGGGAAAAGGACCCCTTCCTGCAGGAAACTGCCTACTTTTTCCCCTATTCCCTCGACCTCGGGGTAATGAAGGAAGCCGCCGCAGTGGTGATGGAGTATACTGACTTCACCAGTTTTTCCAAAAGGAATACACAGGTGAAGACATTTCAATGCAGGATCACGGAAAGTGAATGGAACGTGGAAAATGAACTGCTCGTATATAGTGTCACCGCCAACCGTTTTCTCCGCGGGATGGTCAGGGGACTGGTGGGAACGATGTTGAAACTTGGAAGGCGTAAAATGACCATCGATGAATTCCGAAGTATAATTACCAGCAGGGACTGTACCCGCGCTTCTTTTGCGGTCCCCGGTAAAGGTTTATTCCTTCAAAAAGTGGAACTTCCTTATTTACCGGCTGAATGATCCGGCATTACGCTTTATATTTCGATTAAATTTAAGCTTACCGTAAAGTGGTATGCGTTACTCTCAATGAAAATCGTAATTTGCCGTCAAGCCACCTTTTGATGATAGTGTGAGATTGGATTACCAGTTATAAAACTATCTGCAATGAAAGGCAACCTTATCCTAATTGCTTTTGCCTTGTCGACCCAGCTCTGCTCCGCTCAGAACTTCAGCGGCCTGCAGAATAAAAAACTGAATCGCGTTGATGACGTGAGTACGATCATCGAATCCCAGCTCGGATCACTGCTAGGTGGTCGGATCAGCGGGGATATGGACAGTGTGATCATCACCTGGGATTCAGAAAAAATTCTCCGCGGCCGGGTCTATTTCAAAGAGTACCTCAACGGTTTTTTTACGGTTTCCGTGATGAGCGCTTCGCGGCAAAAGCAAAATGAAGTGATCCCGTCGAAATTCAAACAGGCCGACAGCCCGGGTTTTGCAGAATTTACTTTGAATATGGCCGAGGAGGTGCCAAAGGGGACCTCTTTCGAGTCACCTTACCTCCGGTTCGATATTTCGAAAAAGCAGGACCAGTCGGGCAAAGTGGTTATTTATGCCCTGAACAAGAACTGGAGGAACCAACTGGACCCGGAAAATGTGATCATAGAAGTGCCCCTGCAACCGGTAGGCAAGGCAGCCACACTGACCAATGTGCCGAAAGATGCGACTCCGGGAAAGACAATAAAGTTTGATCCGAAGCTGTATTATTATAAAACGCCAAAGACCCGGATCGGCAGTACGATCGGCGGAGGCAATTATTTCAGGGAATTTATTTTAACGCCCATTGACATCTCCGGTACCTGGCTGAATACAGACGCGAATACTTCGGGGATCACTAAACTTATAGTGACCAATAATAACTCCATCCAGGGGTATGGAAGGTGTTCGCCACAGGATTGCGATTGGGGTAAGACGGGAATGTCGGCGATCAATGCGGATAATTACAGGGCAGTTTTTTCCTGGAGTTTCAAAACAACCACCCTTTCATTGAGGCACTCCGGCGGCCAGCTGCTGGTCACTGCGTATGATTCTTATAAGGATGGTCGTACACGAACCTCTAATTACACATTCAAGAAGAACGTGACGATGGCATACGTAAAGCCGGCGATATATACGTTGAACGAAGTGAAGCTCCTTTACCCGACCGGCACAGGAACCGTGAACCGAAATCCGCAGGGCCCTAATAAGGATATGCAGATCTACCTTCTCGACGGCTTGACCGCTGATGTAGACTTCGCCCGTCCCCAGGAGATCTCTAACATCAATATCAATGTATTCGCGGATAAGAATATTCATTCCGGGGTTTATTATATCATACCTGCCGATTATCACCTGAAATGGGAGGCAAAGACGGAACCCGAAAAAGGATATGAATTTCGAATTCTTTATGGAAGCCAGGATGGTTCAGACCCGGAATCAACCACAGATGCGCCGGTGAGAATGTCGGCCAGCCTTACTGCAGGTATCAGTTCCCGTGAGAGGAATTTTGTGAAGGAATTACTGAGATCCGCGATGCCGGATTTCAAGGAGGTGCGTTACCTGCCATTGCGGGAAAACCCACAGTTCACTTTCCAGAACACCCTGGGCGCCCAGTACAATATCCCTCCGGAGAAGATCACGGTGGAAACCAGCACGGACCTGAACAATGATATCAAGGTGGCCTGGCAAACCGATGCAGACACCAAGGAATTCATAGAAACCGCGCTAACTTCCCGGGAAGGGATCTCAGCTTCGGTGATCCTGAAGCCCGAAGACGAGGGGATTCTCGACCAGCTGATCCCGGCATCCATCAATCTTGCCGACACCCGCACGCTGGGAAAGATGAATCTGGAGCCGATGGCCTGGCGTACCCGGAACTGGAGAAATACAACACCCTACCCCCTGAAGCTTCGCTATCTCCACGTTTTGAAAAAAGCCATTGGAGGTTCAAAGCCCATTATTTATTCCTGGTCGATGAACGAACAGGTGGTTCCCGCCCAGGCGCAGGTTAAATTCGATCACACAAGGATCCCCACCTGGCTTGATACCGACATTTCAGCAGTGATGTGGCTGGAATACGATGTGGAAGATTGCCGCGATTGCGATCAGCGGGTGATGGACGCGGTGACCGACGCTGTTTTCAAAACAAAAACACAATATGTAAAGATCACAATACCACCCGCGGTGTTTGATACTTTGAATGCCTCGTATTTCCTGGTCACCATCAGGAGTTTGCAGGTTGATCCGAAAGGAGAACAGCTGAAAGAGTTGTCATCCATCAAAGTATTGAACGAAATGAGTAAAGACTTTACCACCGGGCCTTTGTTCATTCCATCAGGAGGTACCATTGATTATGAGTTCAGGATCACAGTAGCCACCAGGGACGGAGACTTTTACACTGCCAGTGATTGGGTCCGTTCATCCGAAGCCGAATTATTATTAGGCAAAACCAAAATGAAGGAGATGTTCCAGGGGATCATACCCGGGCTCTAAACATCTTCAAAATATGGCTGCTCATTACAGGTATATGACCATACTGGCTGTTTGCATTTTCGCCCTGGGTGCGGCGAAAGCGCAGCCATCGCTTGCCCTTTCTGAAAAGGTGGAAGGCATTGCTGTGTACCGGGATACGAAGAAACCGAGTTTATATTATTATATGCCCTTTGATTATAAACTGGTGACAGATCCCAGGGGGAAGCCTGAGTTTTCACTGGTGCAAATGCGATATACGGGCACCCGGGCAACGGATGACGCGGGATTGATACGTTATCATAACCTGATCCAGTTCAGGGTAGCTGTGGATCCCGCACAGAACCAGAAACTGGCTTCCCTCAAAACGGAATTGAAGAAAAAAGTGCCCTCGCTGGAATTAAGGCCGCTGCCGGTTCGAAAATTTTCTTCCATCCTGGTTTTTGCGGGAACCCGGGATACTTTGATAATGGACGACAGTCTCCGGATCCTGAAGGCCAGTTCCGATGTGCTTGATGAGAATGCCGGTGCGAATAATAGTTACTGGACGGACAGGACGATCACTTTACGACTGGCCAATGAGGATGCGCAGATCATAGAAGCGGCGCTGATGAATAAAAGTTCAGCGATGAGCTTCTCCTATGCCATCTACACCATTTTCAGCGAAAAGGCGCCTAATGACATCGAGGTTTTGGGAAACTCGAAGATCCGGAAGAAGGTGCAGGATTATTTTAACGATGAGATCAGGAACCAGCACGACAGTGCGTTAAAAGTGACCCTGGTCAAGGCCGATGCCATCAATCTCGACCCGGACCCTTCGGCCTGGGAAGGGATCATTCAGAAATTCGATATCAATGAGAAATTACCGGCAAAGTATCCTTTGTTCGACGTTTATTGTTATGATTTCAATAACGACCTGCGCGCCGATCTCTTCGCGAAAAAGATCGAAATAAAAGCCACCAGTGTAAACGGTGCGGAGATCAGTACAAACTTTACGTTCAAAGCCAGCCAGCCGGACCGGTACAGCAAGAGCATCCGTATGCCGTGAAGTTCGACCGGCCTTTTTATTACCGGGTCACAGAGATCAATGTGGATGGTGAAGCGACGAGCACGGACTGGATGGAGAAAAAAGAGTGGAGCGAGATCCTTGATATCACATCCACGCCGGATAAGGTGGTAAGGCCAATCTTAGAACCAGACGATCAATAAAGCCCAAAAAATAACCATATGCCAAAACCATTCAAAAGTCTTTGTATCCTGTTCGTCCTCCTGGGAAATTTAAACCTGCAGGCGCAGGTGAAATATGATGAGGGAGCCGCCTATATCGGTGGCGTTACCCTGCTGGCCGACCGGCAGGTGCCAACCGATTATTATTATCTCCCCCAGTATCCCAGCCTTTCCCGGAAGGCAGACGGCACGTATGAGTTTCTCTGCATTAAATACATTGGAGAGAAAGTGGAGAATAGCGGTGGCCTTTTTCACGCGCTGGTGGATTTCAGAATACCGGATACACTTTTGCAATCTGTAGAAAAAGAACTCAAAAAAGTTGTTCCCGGCGCGAGGATCGCGGGCCCCGTGCGGCTGATGCAACCGAAGAAGGATGATCCGGAGAATGTTACGCCCAGCTTTGACATTGTTTCGGGTGTGTTATCCAACAGGGAAGGGGCGGATGCAATGACCCGTTCGGTAGTTACATCGGGGTTCGCGCCCCTGGACCCGGGTTCTAAGGCGGCTGTCGCTTCATTGCTTACCCCTTCGGGAGCAACCTTATTGTGGAATTCATTCACCGGACCCACTTCTGATGTATCCATTGCCATTCACGCGTATTACGAAGCCGCGGTAAAAGCCTATAATGCCGTGGTGCAGGCAGATATGAGTGTGATCTACCAGCACTTCAGCCAGATCACCAACCAGCAGCAGGGTTATTCGAAAAAGCAGGTGCGCCAGGTGGTAGATGAGCTGACCAAGAACGGCAGCATCAAGGTGGAAGTGTTCGACCGGTCTGCAGGCCTGGGCGTGAAAACCAGTGATATGGATGGGATACTGAACATCGTTACCACGAAGCTCACGGAAATAATGTTTGATACAAAGACGGGCTGGTCGAAGGAGCCGGAACGGGTTGACCCCAATCTCGGGTTTGTCGATAAGGGAATGCAGGAGAAAACAGGCGTGATCGCCGATATCGCTGACGGGATGGCCGAGGTGATGGGCTCACTTCCCATCCTGGGTTGGTTTTCGCCCAAGCGCGACAGGAATCTAAATCCCCAATACAAAACCGACAACCAGTATATCCTGAAAGATGTAAAGGATGTCCGCACCAATAAATTTTACCTCAACCTGAGCAAATCAACCACTATCAAGGTTCCTTTCCATACGGCAGGGAACCTCGGTGGTTTATTTACCACGCTGGGCGGCGATGAACGCTATTTCCGGATCGTGAATATGGACGACCCCAGTTTCCAGCGCCGCTCCATCAATTTCCAGATAGATGGGGAGTTCGTGGATGCCTTTGATGACATCATCAATTTCGTGACGGTCAATTTCAGGAAAAAATATGGCGGCGATCACGAAGATGTGACCAGCCAGGTGATCATCAATGGCGCGGATCTTAAGAAAGGGATTGCCTTAAAGGAGATCTCCTATCCCCGCCTTGGCATTCCCACGGCTGACTGGCTGGATTATGAATACCAGCTATTGTGGAGCTTCAAGGGTAGCTCGAAAGTTGTCCGCTATCCTGCCGATGAAAAGAAATGGATCACCAGCGCGGATCCGGCGGTTTCATTGATCCCGCCATTGAGCAAGGAATACATCGAACTGGATGGCGACCGTTTATTATTCACTAAAGACAGCATTGCCTCCGTGAATGTAAGTTTCGCCAGTACGCAGGGAGGGCAGAAAAAAGTCGTCCGCAATGTCATCCTTCGGGCGAATGATCCCAGTTCCACCTCGAAGATCACGGTGTATCACGACCCCGGCACACAGGTGGTCTATCAACCATCCTGGTATCATCCCACGAAGGGACAGGCCAGGATCGCCCTGGCACTCTTAACCTCCAATTATCTGTACCTGGCGCCTCCCGCACAGGATAAGTTTGTAAAATAATAAATGCCATAGATGACCCGCGCCAGAACCATATTGTTCATTTTCACCTTTATCGGATGCTTCAATGTTTCATCACAACAGATCGCCATTGACCGGGGTGTGAGGGTGGAAGGCCTTTGGTGTTTTCCCCTTGTCACAGACAGCCTGCAGTACCTCTATCTGCCGGATAAATCAACCCTTGCGCTCGACGAAAGGAAGAATCCTAATTTTTCATTTATCCGTTATGTTTCGATCAGTGACAGCGGCCGGGCAAGCGATCGAACGATCAGCAAGGCTGCCGGAGGAGCGGTCCTTCATTTCCTGGTGACCTATGACACGGATGAGAATAAAGTGAAAGCAGCTGAAGCCAGGCTGCGGGAGTTGAAGAACAATGATGAAGTGATCCTGCGGGGTCCTGTCATTTTCAAGGAAGGCCGGTTCGCCCTGGTCTCTTCCATTCTCAACCCGGCCAATGGTAAGATGGAAAAAAGACTGATGTCAATGGGAGCCGCTCCTGTTTTGCAGGGCAGCCGTATCGCTTTATCCTTCGAGATGGACCCTGAAATGTCAACGCTCCTGCTGGAAAGCCTGAAAATGTCCACACCGGATGTCTCCATTGTATTTGATCTCGTATTCTCGGGTCTGACGGATGCCTACAATGCGAAGCTGACGATCGACTGGACGGAGGTTAACAAGTATGAGAAGATCGGCGGTGGAGTGACCGTTTACTTCGTTAGCGCCGACCTCGAGAAGATTTACGAGGAATTGAGAAGGACACAGGCCGTTCACCTGGAATCTGCCGGGAACGATGAGAATATGGAAAATCTCGTCAATACCGCCTACGCGAAGCTTACTGATATGCTTTTCCGCAGAGTGGAACCGGAGCAGGTACCGGCCTCTGACCAGGGAGGACTGGCAGGTTTGCTCGGCGGATTGTTCAGTAATAATGGGAACGGGGCTTTTTCAAGTGGTAAGACCTATGGTTTTGGGGCCCATTTCGGTTATAAAAGAAAGGATATAAAAACTTCGGGCTCCAGTGTGCTCACCTTCAACAGCCGTACCAGTGTTGACAGGCATCATTACATCACTTTCAATATCGGTGATATCCATAAGAAATACGGGAACAATACGGCCTATTTCAAATCCGTGGACCTGGATGACCCCGATTTTCAGAAAAGGGACATCTATGTTGGAGTGGATGGGGCCCTGTTACCGGAATTTGATAAAATGATCAATAATATCACGGTAACGCTCCGGAAGCAACACCAGAATGGTTCTACTACACTGAAAGAAGTGAACATCGTGAAGAACTCCGTGGCCGAGCCCCGTGCTATCGCGATGAGCTATGGCTCGGTTGGCGATACGAACAGGCTGGCCTGGTTGAACTATGATTACCGCACTCAATACAATTTCAAGGGTGGTAAGAGCTATCAGTCTGATTGGGCCACCCAGAATGCTTCGATGATCAACCTGTTTGCGCCTTATGAACGGCGAGTAGTGCGGCTGGAAGCTGACAGGGAAACCCTCGTGGCCAATAATGTCCGGGCGACCACCGTGCGGATCGAGTTCCCTTTTTTCGGCGAAAAGAAAATTATGGAAATGACTGTAAGGCCCGATGATGATCTTTCAAAAAAAGAATTTGAGATCACCCTGCCTGCCGGCCAGTATAAATATAATTACCTGATCCGGTGGCGGATGAAGGATGGCACGGAGAAGACCTCTGCCGGTGAAGATGATACGGAGATACTTTTTATAGATATTTTCAAGTGAGAAACCTGCTGATCATATTCATCCTGCCTTTCCTTGTGGGGAAGGGTTTTGCCCAGGGGAATTCCTCTCCGAATATCTACATCATATATTATGCAACCCAGGGAGGGAAGACGGGACACGTGGGGATTGCCCTGGATAATTACCGCATCATATACCGGGAAATAGAGGAAGAAGGAAAAAAAGTGGAGATAGAGGACACGCTTGCCTCAGGAGAGTTGAGTTATTTCGACCTGTGGCCCCGGGAAGACGAATTCGACGTTTTTGCCACGATCAGGGATGTTCCTGCCGCGTATTATCGCCTGCCGGTTTCCTCCACGGAAGAAGTAACGGTAAACTCACTCCTGGATAAAGGCATCCCTCATAAGGAACGCTATGCCTGTGATGGACTGTTGAGGATACCCAGCACCTGGAGAAATAACCAAATGATCATCCATTTTTTGGACAGTCTTATTGAATCCGGGCGGGATTTCAATGCCCTGAATTTCAACTGTACGGATTTTGTGCGGTTGGCTCTGGAAAGGCTCTGGGGTGAAGAGATCGACGCGACAGAGTTTGTATTCGTCGGAAGATCTTCCACGCCCAATAAGCTATACCGTGAATTACGAAAGGATACCCGCGTGGAAGTGATCAGGAATGCAGACAAACTGGCCGCCGGTTCATTTATGAAAGAAAGGGTACTCCATAGGAATCGCGATGTAGGCCGACAATAAAATGTTCACACTGAAACTTTAATCATATGATGAAATCAATCTCGAATGTCCGACTCCTGAAATTGTCAATAGCGCTGTTTTTCAGTCCGCTGCTGGCCATTTCACAGCAAAACCTCGACTTTAATTCAAAAACCGTGATCACCCTCAATGACGGTACGGCGATCACGCTTTATGCCCAGACGACTGGTAGTGGCGCGCTGGCGAAAGGAGGTAAGAATTATTATTACGTGCCCACCCAGGCAATGATCTCCAAAAACCCGGCTACACAGGTGCCGGAATTTCTCTTCCTGAAGTATGTCACGGAGGAAAGGGAAGACCAGGGAGGCGTTAATGGAGCCCTGATGCATTTCCTGATGCAGCTGGGTTATACAAAGGAACAGCTGGCTGAGCTGCAGACCAAGCTCGCAGCGAAGGTAGAAGGAGCTGTGGTGAAAGGACCGGTGGATCTTTTCGCCTCGGAGGATCAGAATTCATTTCGCATCACTTCCGCGGTGGTGAACCGCGAAGGAGGAATGGTGAAGAGTCTCGTCACTTCAGGCAAGGCGCCCCTGCAGGAAGGAGCCAAGGTGGCTGTGGCTACCAACCTGAACAAGAATGGCGCCCAGCTGATCGCGGCCACGTTCAAGGAGAACAGTTCCATCACGGACCTGAGTTGTGATTTCTTTTATAAGTATTACGTGAAGGTGAATGGCCTGAAAGCAACCATCACCATTGACTATGAGAAGATCCAGAAACTGGTGAAGGAAGACAAGGTAACGGCGGAGTACAGGAGGATAGAAACGAAAGAGAGTGTGCAGGAAAGCCAGACCTGGAATGAGATGCATAAGGTGTATGACAAGCTGGTAGAGAACAATGCGATCACCATCAAGATCGACCAGGGCATTCCCAATGCTTCCACGGAAAAGCTCACGGAATTATTCTTCCAGGTATTTATGGACCGACTGGCTGAGCCGGCCACTGATAAGCCCGTGGCTGGTCCGCCCACAGAAGCAGAGAAAGAATATCTCCCCGGAAAGAAAGATGCCTACGGGTATTACCTGAATGTAAAACGCATAGAAGATAATATCCGAAAGAAAAAAGAGGTGATCCATATGAACTACAATTATATGCTGGGAATGCCTGTGGCATTTTCACAAAACCTGAAAACCTGGTACAACAGCGTGAAGGATAACAAGAATTGTGTTTTCGACGTGGTGCTGAACGATAAGTTTTACAAGCATATGGACATTCGTTTCGTACTCGACCTGGAAGCCAAGGAGATGTTTGACCAGGAAGTGAATTATGTTACGGTGAATGTGAAAAAGAAACGCGCTTCGGGAAATGATTTCACCGAGCGGGTAACGCTGGACAAGAAATTCGTTTCAGAAAAAGGCATTACCGCAGCGCTCTCTTATGCGGCAGGAAGTGATAATAACCCGGATATGTACCAGTATATGGTGCAGTGGAGCCTGCGCGGGGGAAATGTTTATCCTGCGAGCCCGGTTTGGGAAAAAGGGCAGATGGAAGCGGTAACGCTGAAGCCGCCGGTGGTTCCGCGTACGATCGAATTTGAAGCCGACATCGACAAATTAAAGGAAGCAGGCATAAGCCGGGCCACCCTCCAGGTGCGGTATAAAAAATACGGGGAAGAGATAGAAGAGAACCTGCATATCTCTCCGGTGAAAAATGAGCCCCTGGTGAGCAAAATGATCTTTATGGACCGCGACACGCGCGGTTATG